>CAMCHO010000024.1 GCA_945874455.1 Opitutus sp. GAS368
CGCCCCGAGCGTGGACAACTTCGCGCGCAACGTCGCGTAGTCCACGCGTTGCACGGCGAGTTCGCCGGTGATCGCCATCGAGGCGGCGACGCCGGCGGCTTCGGCGAGGGTCATCCACACGGGCTCCATCCGGATCGAAGTCATCGCGATGTGGCTCGCGGAGCAGCACACCGGAACGAACACGTTGCGGCACTCGCGCTCATGGGGCGTGATTGCCCGGTAGGGAATCTTGTAGATGCCGCGGTGCGTTTCTTCGAGGTAGAGCATCGAGTAGTCGCCGCCTTGCAGCGCGACTTTGCCAGCGAGCGGATGCATCGCGTAAGGCCAGTCATCAACGCCGTAGGAGGCGAGGCCGACGGAGTCGCTGGGGTCCGTCGTTCCCTCCATGTCTTTTTGCGTCACGACGTAGCTCGACACCATGCGGCGCGCCTCGCGGACGTAAAGCTGGTGTGGCCAGCCGGCCGTGTCGTCGAACTGGCCGGGCGCGAAGCCGACCGCGGCCGCTCTGGTTTTCAGTTTCTCCGGCACGGAGGGATCGGTGCGGAGAAAATGCGTCATGCCGCGCATAAAATCCTGATGGAATTTCCAGATGCGCGCGCGCGTCCGCCAGTCGCCATCGGGATAGGCGGCATTGCAGCCATAGACCGTGGGTGCGACGAGGCTACGGGTGAGGTTGCCGGTCTCCGGGGTGTGGACGCCGCCGGCGGCCTCCTCGTAAACGCCGAGTTTCCTCATGCGGCGTCCCTCGATCTTGATTTTTTGCGTGAAGGCGCGGCGGTAGATTTCGAACGTAAACGGGTCGTAGTCGGCGGGCGGCTCGATGGGGATTTGGTTTTTATCGAGCGTAAATTTCCAGCGGAAGCCGTAACCCATGGTGAGTTTATCGGCGCTGCCGATGGGGCCGGGGGTGTGGTCCTGGAGCAGCGGCAGGAGCCCACTGCGCGGATCGCCAGGTTTCACGTAGGGATCGAGGTCGTAGACGGCGAGCGGGGGCCGGACGCCGGCGAGGGATTCGCCGTAGTGATCGCGCGACTCGCGGCCGTAGGTGTAGCTCACGCCGGCCTTGGCCATGAGGTCGCCCTCGTAGGAGCAGTCGATGAACATCCGCGCGCTCACGGTGACGGCGCCGGCGATTTTCGGTTGAGCGATGGGACAGCCGAAGCGATCGGGCGGAGCGTGATCGAGGACAAGAGACTTGAGCGTAGCGCCGTCTTTCGTGACGGAGGCAAGCCGATGTTCGTAGAGGATTTCGACGCCGTGCTCCTTCGCGAGGTCGGCGAACATGTGGCGGTATTGCGGATCGTTGAGCCCGTCTTTCAGGATTTTTTTCGCGGAGCCGCCCGCCGCCTCGGAGCGGCCCCAGTCGATATGAACGAGTCCGCTGCCGGTCATCCCGCCGAGCCAACGGCTGGGCTCGATCACGAGGACACGGCGGCCCTCGCGCGCGGCGGCGACGGCAGCGGCGATCCCCGCGGCGTTGCCGGCGTAAACGCAGACATCGGCGGTGAGGGCGCGAGGTTCGGCAGCACGAAGCGGCAGCAGCGCACCCACGGCGACCACGCCGCCGAGGCGGATGAACGCTCGCCGGTTAGATGGCGTGGTCAGATGCGCGGAGGGGCCCATCAGAACGTCCTCGTGGCCGAGAGGCGGAAGCTGCGCGGCGTGGTGTAGCTGAAGTAGCGCGGGTAACTCACGCGCGCCGGCGAGGTGAGGTCGCCGTTGGCAGCGCGCAAGCCGATCGTATTGTAGAGCGGGGTGTCGTAGTTGAAGAGATTCGTGATCGAGAGATTCAGATCGACCTTCTGGCGGCCGAAGAGCTTGACGGGATAGCCGATGGTGGCGGTGCCGAGGAAGTAAGCTTTTTGCCAGACGACCGTGTAAGCATCGACTTTCGGATCGTCGATGGCGACGAGCGGGTTGGTCGCACTCACGATGGTATCGGCACCGCGGTAGCCGATCACTTGCGGGCCGCGGAATTGCATGCCGTAGCCGAGGCGGAGGCCGGTGAGTTTGCCGCGGCTGAAGCGGTAGTCGGAGTAGGCATTGGCGGTGTATTTGGTCAGGCGGTTGAGGAGCTGCGTGCCGCTGACCCAATTCGCGCGACTGGCTTGAAGACTGTTCCACGCATTGACGGTGCTGTTGAGGTCGAGCGAGTTTGCGGTGGTGACGCCGGGCTTCGCGGAGGCGAGGCCGCCGGCATCAAGCTGAACGCCGGAATCATCGAGGATCTGTTTGAAGGCAGGCGTCTGGGCGTCGACCCACGCGCGTGTCTGGCGGTAGGCGTCGGTCTGCGAAGCGTTAGCGAGGCCGACGTTGAGGGTGAGGCGCCAGTTAGCAGCGAGATTGGCGACCGTCTCGAGTTCGTAGCCGCGGCTCTTGCGGTCGAGCGTGTCGTTCCACGCGATGGGCACATCGCCGAGGCCGCGGCGGTTGCGGCCGTCGGAGCTGAGATCGCCGACGACGTTGGCGTTGATGATTGCCTGCAGATTACTGAAACCGGAGGGCTGCGAGATGGAGGCGTCGTTCTCCTTCGACTCGTAGCGGCTGAGGGTGACGTAGAGCTTTGGACCGAAGGAGACGCGGAGGCCATAGTCCTTCCCCTCGGAGACCGAGGGCGGTGGCGTGCCGTAGTCGATCGTCGTTTTGGTGAAATCGGTGGGGTTGAAGGTCTGCGCGAAATTCGCCCAGACGGAAACGCCGCGGCCGAGGTTGAAGATGCCGCCGACGGATTTGGTGGGTTTTTTCGTCTGCGTGGGCGGCGGGTTGAAATCGTCTTGGAAACGGTCGCGGGCGTATTGCGGGAGGGCGACGCCCGTCGTCGCGTCGCGCGGGCGCGTGGCGGGCGCGAGTTGCGAAGGGCCGGTCGCGACACCGGCGGTGTTTTTCGGGACGTAGGTAAGTTTGAAATAATCGGCGGGCGCGTCTGGGCGGTAGATGAAGTGGTCGCGCGTGAGCACGCCGTAGGTCGCCGGATGATCGAGCGGGCGGAGGAAGAGGCGCTGGCTGCGGTCGACTTGGTCGGCGCGGAAGGCGCCGAGGACGATGAGGCGTTTTTGCCAGAAGGAAACGTTGGCGGAGGCTTGGTAATATTTCGTGGTGGCGTCGCTGAAGACCGTGGCGTCGTTGCGGTCGGAGCCGAGAACCCAGAGCGGATTGTAGGTGCGGGAAGTGCCGGCGCTGGGATCGACGAGCGTGATGGACTTCATCTCGGTGAGTTCGCGCTCGCGCTGGTTCCAATAGTAACGGTAACGCAGCGTCTGCGTGCGCGTGCTGCTGACGAGGCCCCAAGCGCGGGGATCGGCGTCGAAGGGAATCATGTAATATTCGCGGGAGCGGAAGAGCTGCTGGTTTTCGTGAGCGCCGATGAGATTGGCGCGAACATCGAACCAGCGAGTGCTCTTGGCGTAGGCGGCGGCGAAACGCAGAGCCTTGTTGGTGGTGTCGACTTTCTGGCGCTCGGGGCGGCTGAATTCGTTGTAGGGCTGGAGGAAGTTCGGGTTCGCGGCGCCGTCGGGGAGGAGACGGTTGATGTCGATGAACGTGTTTTGGTAGCCCTGATTGGTGTAGTAATCGATGAGGCCGTAGCTGAAGAGCTTGTTAACGCCGCCGGAGAGCTGGACGTTGAGTGATTCGCCGAGGCGCTGGTCGATGAACATCGTGGCGTCGCGGAAGCGGTTAATCGCGGTGGGATTCGGCCCGATGTTGGTGAACGAGCGGCTCGGCACGCGGAACGCGGAACCGGCAATCGCCGCGTCGTAGATGCCGGGCGTGATCATGGGCGTGTCGATGAGCGGTCCGCCGTTAAAGCCGAGGTTGCCGCCGCTGGCCGCGGTGAGGCCGTTGACGGAGCGGTTGCCGCCGAAAAACGTGGTCTGCATCATGCCCGTGTAGCTGAGCGCGGTGTCGAAGCCGCGGCCGGAGGCGGGCGAGACGATCCAGCTATTGGTGCCGACGCGCGAGGCACCGAAGGCGGACTGGCTGGGGAGCGTGGCGGCCTGGAGACCCGAGTAAACGGTCCGGCCGTCCCAGCCGGTGAAGGAGTCGTTGAGGGTGTTCATACCCGCGGTGACTTTCTGTTCGTAATAGTCGCCGATGAGCGAGACGCGGGTGGTGCGCGTGGGCTCGACGGTGAGCGAGGGCGAGACGCCGCGGCGCTGCGTGCGTTCCCAATCGCGAAACGTGTGGGTGTCCTGCCAGGTGGTGACGACGCGCGCGGCGATCTTGTTTTTCAGCGCGTAGTTGGCATCGACGGTGGCGCGGAGGGAATCCCACGAACCATACTCAGCGCGGACCTCGGTGGCGTTACGGCCAAGACGGGCGCTTTTCACGACGGCGTTGGACGTGCCACTGATGGTGCCTGTGCCGAAGAGGATCGAGTTGGGGCCGCGCGCGTAGTCCATGCGCTCGAGGTTGTAGGTCGAGGGATTGGAACCGCCGGTGAAGAAGTTGCGGTTGACGGCATTGGAGCCGACGCCGCGGATCGTGCTGCTGCCGGTGCCGCCGAAGAGCTGGCCACCGCCATCGTCGGGCGTCGTTGTCGCGCTGACGGTCCAGTTGATGGCCTCGTTGAGATCGCTCAGGTTGAGCGCGTCGAGGAATTCGCGGGTCTGCACGGAGTAGGCGACGGGCGTGTCGACGAGATCGGTCGCGAGCCGTCCGCCGGCGAGCGAGCTGGCGGCGACGAAGCCGACGTCCTTCGACGTGTTCACCTCGAAGGGCGAGAGCGTGACGAGGGGCTGAGTCGAGGCGGCCGACGCGGGCGCGGTTTGAGCGAAGGTCGCGGTCGAGTAGCCGAGCAGGCCGACGAAGAGGAGAGCAATCAGACGAAGGTGGTTCACGAGGGGGAGTAATGATTATTAAAAGTCGAGGCGCGCGGTCAGTGTCCAGTTGATCGGCGTGCGATAAGAGAAGCCCGCGGGCACAGTGTAAACCGCGGGCGAGGTGACATCGGCGTTGCGGTTGCGCAGGATCGTGTTGCTCGTCTGGCCGCCGGGGAGATTCACAAAATACATCGGGGTCGTGTTATTGAGCACGTTTTGGATGTTGAGGTTGAAGCTCACGGTGCGGCGATCGCGCAGCTTCCAGTTGTAGCCGAAGCGCACATCGGCGGTCGTGTGCGGACGCGAATAAACCGGCGTGTAGGCATCCACCGAGGGATCGTCGATCGCGGCGGCGGGGTTGGCGGGATTCACGATGGTGTCGGCGCCGCGGTAGCCGACGACCATCTTGCCGCGATAGCGGACGCCGAAGCCGGCGGAGAGCCCCTTGAGCAGGCCCTCGCGAAACGAATAGTCGGTGCCGAGGTTCGAGGTGTAGTCGGTGGCGCCCGCGAGTGTCTGCGCGCCGGTGACGAGGTTGGGAATCGTGGTCGTTTGGAGGGTGTTCCAAGCATTCACGGCGTTGTTGACGGCGCCTTGGTTGATGCGGGTCGGGTCGTTCACGGCGGGATTGATCGTCGCGACGTTGGTCGAGCTAATGAGCACGCCGGCATCGGCGAGGATCTGGCGCGCGACGGCGTCCTTCGCGACGATAAACGCGCGACTGTCGGGGGCGATTTCCTTTTGGGTGCCGCGGGTGTGGGCCATATTAAAGAGCAGGCGCCAAGACGATGTGAGGTTGGCGGTGATCTCGAGTTCGAGACCCTTGGATTCCTGGGTCTGCGTGTCGCGGACGACCACGGGGAGGAGGCCTTCGTTGCGCGCGTTGCGCCCGCCGGGGCTGAGGTCTCCAATGACGGGCGTGCTGGAGATCGTGTTGAAGCTGCCGATGAGGCCGCCGGGCGCGTTGACCGGGGAGAGGTTCTGATTCGAAGTGAACCAACCGAGGCTCATCGAGACGCGGCCGCCCAGCGGAGTCAGACGGATGCCGGCGTCGATGCCTCGCGAAGCGGAAGGCGGGAGCAGCGAACTGTCGAGGCGCTGCACGAGGAGATTCGGGTTAAACGTGGTCGCGAGATTGCTGTAGAAGCCGAGCCATTTCGTGGCGTTGAACGTGGCGCCCACCGAGAAGGTGTTGGAGGCAACGTTGAGCGCGGGCGGGTTGTAGTCGTCGCGGAAACGGTCGCTGGCGTATTGCGGCTGCGGAAGAATGTTGCCGGCGGCGACCGTGGCGGTGGCGGGCACGGTGAGACGCGGCCGGTTGTCGGCTGGCTGCGCGGGACCGGTCGCGACCCCGGCGGCGTTTTTCGGGATGAACGTGAGTGTGGCCCAATCCTTCGGCGCGGCAGGTTTGAAGATGATGTTGCTGCCCGTCCAGCCGGCAGCGTAGTCGCCGGGGAGGAGCGTGTTCTTCGTCTCGAGATTGGTGATGTCGCGGCGCGCGGCGCCGATGAGCACGAGCCGGTTTTTGAAGAGGCTGAAATTGACCGCGGCCATCACGTGTTTGAATTTCGTGATGTTATCCGCGCTGTTGTCCTTACGCGTGGCGTCGAGGATGTGCTGCGGAGTCACCGTCGTCGTGGTGCCGTCCGGATTGCGCAACGTGAGCGGACCCTGTTCGGTATTATAGAAATCGCGGCCGCCCTGATTGAGGTAGAGGCGGTGCCAGAGCGCGGTGCTGGCCTGCGATTGCGACCAATAGCGCGCGTCGGGTCCGATGCTTTGCAGCGGCAACAGGTAGAGAAAGCTGCGTTTCGACTGGAGCTGATAGTTGGCGCCGCCACCGAGGGCGAACTGCAGTTTGCCGATCCCGGTCTCCTTGATGTAGGCGGCCGAGGCGCGCGCGCTGCTCAGTTCGTAGCCGCGCAGGTTCTGGTAACTCCAGAATTCGGTGTAGGGCTGGCGGAAGTTCGGGTTCGGGGCGCCGTTGGGGAGCGTCTGCGAGATGTCGATGTAAACGGTGTTGGCGCCGCGGTTGATCGCGTTGTTGCCGTCGATGGTCACCTTGTTGGTGTCGCCGGCGATTTCGAAAAAGAGGGCGCTGCCGATACGGTGGTTCAGCGTGAGGGACACGTCGCGGGCGACCTGCGCCTGCGTCGGTTTTTTACTCGTCCAGAGATTCGTGGTTTCCTGCGTGGGGATGCGGAATCCTGGCGAGCCGGCCAGGACGGCGTCGTAACGTCCGGCGGGCACTTCGAAGCCATCGATCATGGGCTGCCCGCTGAAGTTGACGCTGGCGCTGGTGATCGCGCGGCCGCCGATGAGATTGCGGTTGGCGGCGGTGCCGTTGCCGGTCGCGCCTTTCGTGCGGAGGACGTTCGCGAAATTCATGACTTGGCCGGTGCCGAACGCCGTGGGATCGAACACCCAGAGCGGGGCGAAGAGCGGGTTCGCGTTATTGGTGCCATAGGCGACGCCGGCGGCGGCCTGCTGCGCGGCGGTCGGCACTTCGGGCGAGCCCGGCAGGACCGCACCGGCGTAGGTTGTCCGGCCATCCCACGCGGAAACCTGATCGGTGAGAAACGTCGGAAACGTCTTCTGCTGCGTCTCGGCGTATTCGCCCTCGGCGCGAAGGGTGGTGTTCTGGGTAAGGTGATACGTGCTGGCGATGAAGACGGCCTTCTTCCGGCGCCACTCGTTCTCGCGGTACGTGTCGCCACGCTCCCACATGCCGGCGACACGCACGGCCGCCTTGTCATTGATGGGCTGGTTCACGTCGACCGTCGCGCGGAACTTGTTCCACGACCCGAGCTGCAGCTGTGTCTGGCGAATCGTTTTTCCGGTGAGCGCCTGCTTCGTGACCGAGACCGGCGTGCCGCCGAACTGCGCGGCGCCAAAGAGAATGGCGTTGGGCCCGCGCGCGAAATCGAAGCGGTCGAGCGCGTAGCTGTCGGTGTTGTGGTTGAACGGGAAAAAATTCCGCATCGGGTAGTTCGATTCGCCGGGCGCGGCGCCGCGGATCGTGATGTTAATGGCGGGCGAAAAACCGAAGCCTTGGTCCACGTTGTTGCCGGGGTTGTAGGTGGTGTTAACCGACCACTCCATCGCCTGCGTGAGATCGGTGATGTTGAAGGCGTCGAGAAATTCCTTCGTGAGCACCGAGTAGGCGACGGGCGTGTCCTTGAGCTCGGTGTTGAGCCGTCCGCCGGCGAGCGCGCTCGTGGCGACGAAGCCCTCGTCGCGGCTCGTGTTCACCTCGAAGGGCGAGAGCGTGATGGTCGAGTCTTTCCCGGCAGAACTCGAGGCGGGAGCCGGCGCGGTCTGCGCCGAGGCAACGGCAACGGCAGCGGCGAACGTGGCGAGCGCGACGGTGAGGCGCGCAGTGAGGGATTGCTTCATGGTGGTAGGGTGTGAGTGGGGCGCTTCCCGTGGTCGTCAGCGACAGGCCGCGATGCCATAGGATGAGCAGAGAGTACAGCCACGCCGCAAGCGCGCGCTATTGTCCGATCGGCCAATAGACCCCACGTTCAGACCTTCAGCAAACCACGTTCAAAACCGCGGGCGACGGCCTCGGCGCGGTCGGCCGCCTGCAATTTGCAGAGCAACGCGCCGACGTGCGCCTTGGCGGTGCGCTCGGAGATACCGAGCAACCGGCCGATGTCGGCATTGGTGAAACCCTGCCGCACCAAGCCCAATACCTCCAGCTCACGTCGGGAAACGGCTCCGCTCTCCTCGCCCGCCGCGAGTTGCCGGGCCACCGATTCGCCGATGACGCGCGCGCCGGCGCATACCTCGCGGATCGCCGCGACCAGTTCCGCGCGGCGCACATTCTTGGTCACGTAGCCGCCGGCTCCGGCCTTGAGCGCGTGCCGGACGTCCTCGGGAGCCTCGGAGGAGGTGAGCATGAGCACCCGCGCATCGGGAAACTCGGCGCGTAACCGTTCCAGCGTCTCGATCCCGTCCATGCCCGCCATGCTGAGATCCAGCAGCATCACGTCCGGACGGAGCGTGCGCCATAACGCGATGGCCGACGCACCATCATCGGCTTCGGCGACCACTGTGATCCCGGGTTCGTAGTTCAACACGTTGGCCAAACCAGCGCGCAGCACCGGGTGGTCATCGACCAGCAGGAGACGGATTTTCGGGACGTTCGGCATGACTGGCGGGTGGGTGTTTATCGGCAGGAGTATGCGCGCGGCTCGCAGTGGACGCTATTGTCCGATCGACCAATAGGGCACCTCAGGCCACATCCTCATCATAGGCGCGCAGCGGCACCTCGAGGTAAATCGTGGTCCCTCCGCCCGGCACGCTTGCGATGCGCAGGGTGCCGTCGAGCCGCTCCATGCGTTCGCGCATTCCTTCGAGGCCAAAGTGTCCTGCGGTCGGACCCGCCTGCGTGCCGGGCGTAAAGCCCACGCCGTCGTCGCGGATACTCAGGGCGATCCAGCCCGGTTTTTCCGCGGGCCGGGCCTCGAGGATGATGGTCCGGGGCTGGCCGTGTTTGAGCGCATTGTGCAGCGCTTCCTGCGTCGCCAGCAGCAGATTGCCGGCCACAAAATCCGGCACGCGGGACAGGTCACCTTCGGTGCGCACCTCGATGCGCGCCTCGTGGCCCGAGCCGGCGCGTTCGGCGAGCGACGCCAACACTTGCGGCAGCGTCAAACCCCGCATCGGCAGACTGCGCAACGTCCAGACCGAGCCGCGCAACTCACCTGCCGCGTGATCCAACATTCGTCGCGCCACTTCCAGATGGGAGGCCAGCTTTCCGCCCTGACTCGGGACAGCGGCCTCCGCATCGCAGGCTTCGAGCTGGAAACCGATACCCCCGATCGTCTGCAGTAGCGTGTCGTGCAGGTTTGCCGCGAGGCGGTTGCGCTCGCGCAAGGTGGCTTGGAACTCAATGGCCGCATCGCGGCGCGCGCCCATTTCCTTCGCGAGATCGTGCGTCTTGCGGTGCACCTGCCGGCGCAATTGCCAGGCCCAAAGCAAAGCCCCGCCGAGCATCAACGCCCCGATCGCAATCACGCCCCCCAGTCGCGCCGTCGTCCACCACGAGGGCGCGCGCACCACCGTCACGTCCGCCGCGTTTCGCAACACGACGTCGAGCTGCACCGGGCGCAGAAACGCCCGCGCCCCTTCGACCACGGCGTATTCGAGCTGCACGATACCAGCCACCTCCAGCTCGCTGTCCGGCTGCATGGCATCCAGCGCCGCCGCGTCGCCTTGGTGAAGGATGGCTCCGAGGATCATGCTGCCCTGTTTCAACGTGAGTCGGCGCCAGGGCAGCTTTCCGTCCGGCGCGGACTGCACGGCGAGCAACTGCGCGCGAAAGCGGATGAGATGTCCGTCGAAATCGTGAGGTTGCGCGGCCTGCCCGTTGTTCACAGCGGCGCTATTCAGCGCCATGATTTCCTCGGGGGTGATCACCACCGCCGCGGGCAAATCGCCCACACCGATCTTGCGCACGTCCGCTCCGCCGAGCCCGCCGACGCGCCGCGTCATATCGACGAAGCCCGCCGCCTCCACCCGATCCCCTGCGCCGAGGGCGACGTCCGACCGCGACTCCACCCGCACTGCGCGAGTGTTTTCCTGCAGATAGAAAAATTGGCCCGGCAACGCAAACGTCACGGTGCCCTCGACGCGCAGCCGCTGCGGTTTTTCCGGCTCGGGGTGGAAGGCACGCAGTCGATCCAGCGGCAGGAGTGGCGCGCCGAAGGGCGACGGCGCGGCGGGTTTTTCCACCACGAAATCCCCCGGAATGCTCACCAAGATTCGCGCATTCAGAAATTCGCCGCGCGTATTGAAGCCTGAGCCCGCAACGCCGCGCACCCTCACCTCCGCGTCCAAAATGGCTTGGGGATCCGGGACCACGTCCTTGGACACGATCACCCACACAATGTCGGCGCCCGCCTGCATCCGCAGTTTCCAACCAACATCCAGAGGGAGGAAACCGAGGACCACGCCGTGAGCCTCGATCCGCTGGCCAGCCTCTGCTCCACTGAGAAAGCCGATGCGCTCCAAGGGTCGCGCTGCTGGCAGCGGTTTCGTGCCCAAGATGCGGATGGCTTGAGGCGCGATCACCGGGGCAAAGCCAGCGGCACGGGCGACACCGTCGATCTCCAACTCCATGCCTTCGGTGATTTCGGCGAGGACGGCCTCCTCTCCATTCCACAGTTGCTGCTGACGGGCCACGAACACGTGCACCCACGTGCCGCCCGATGCATCTTGGATGGCAAATTCGTCGCGGCCGGATCGCCACGTCACCACCCCACGCACCGTGACCGGCAGCGAATTCGCTGCCGCTTCCCGCGACAGCGCGCGGACCTCGGCGATGCGGATGATCGGTTCCGCAGCTCGCGCCACGTCGCCATAAAAACCCGCGCACAGCCAAGCCGACATGAGGAGCAGGCCACGAAGAAACGGTTTCATCCGTCGCACCTTGCCGCCGAGACGCCCGGAAATGAAACGTCCTCCGCGTCGTTCCCCCGATCAGCTCGCGCACCCACCCGCACCCGAAAATCGTTTCGCCCCATCGACTCGTCGCATGACACGTCCTCGGTAAAGCAGGCGAGGGAAACAGGCTGGGGCGCATCCACGAAGCGGATTTACACGGCGCGTCGCGGGTGAATCAAGACTGAGGCGGCGAGAGTATTCATTTTCATGGTGAACGGAGCCCGGTGACCCGGCCCAGCTCCACGTTTCGGACACAACAACGGCACGGATTTCTCCGCTCCGCCGTGTTCCAAATCGAAAGTAAAACCATTCTCCTCCCCACCTCCTCGATCCTCTTCATGACGTTGGCTTAGTATGGCCATCTGAAGTTCAAGTTTCTTGAGGGCACATCACTCCTCATGGTGATCTTCGTATCGTGGGGCATCGCGTTTTTTTGGGTCTGCCCGAATCCGTTTCTAAGATCTACGGAGCCCTAAATCTGAGGGCATCTTTCGCGTGATCGTCGGGCGATGCGAAGCAGGCAACGATCACCGAGTTTCCTCGTAGATTTAGGACTCCACGGAGAATGAGCGCGTCGGCCAGGCCTCAATCAAAGGATGCACACGAGTGTCGGGCCGTCGCTGGCCGTCGCGCCGCTGCGCGACGGAAAAATGCGGCGTGGCGACAAGCGACGGCCCTCGACCCATCGGGGTCCGGCTGTTCATTCGTAAAATATGCCTCAACTCTATGGATACAGCGTGGGCCCACGCGCGGGCGCGCGACCGAGCGCCCGGGGCGCCTGCGGGGCGGAAATTATCCCGTCAGCACCCACCGGCGCGCGCGCGGCACATAGCGGGCGACGGGGGTTTCCGGGGCGCGATGGGCCCGCTCGACGTGGAGCGGGGCGCACCACGCCGGCTCGGCCACCAACAGCAAAGCGTCGAGGTGCGGGTGCACCGTGATTTCGTGTCGGGCGACTTGGTCCGCACGGTGCCGGGCGTGCTCCGCTCTCGTCGCCGCGAGGCGGTCGGCCGTTTTGGCAGCAACGGTGGCGCTGCGGCTCGCGCGGGCGCTCAGCTCGGCCACGTAAGTTTCGAAATACGCGTCGATGCGGTCCAGCTCGCGGCGCAGGCGTTGCTCCTGGCGTGCGCGGATGCCCGCGAGTTCGTCGGCGAGATCGCCGAGCAGAGCGCCTTGCAGGAGAGCGCTCCAGGACGCGAGATCGGGCGTCGGCCACGACAGCGGCGGCGGCTCAGGCGCGGCGCGGGCGAAACCGATTTCGCGGGCGAGACCTTCGTCGAGGAAGCCGTCGGGGAGCGAGATCGCGACGCGGCGCAGCGCCCAATGCTGGTCGATCGCTTGGATTTCGCAGCGCGCCAAGGCCACGAGCGAGACATGAAAATCGGCCGTGAACGGTCCGGTGAGCCGCCAGCGCTTCGTATCCTCAAACTGGACGCGCCAGAGTTTTTCCGCCACGGCCACGTCGGGCGGGTGGGCGGGCCCGGTGGCGGCGAGCACGACGCGTTCGAGCGCCAATGCGGTCGGCCGCAGCGCTTCAGCGAGGCGAAAGGTGAGCGGGCTGCCGGGAAACACCTCGCGCGCCGCGTCGCGCATCCCAGCCGCATCCGGCGCGGTAAACTGCAGCTCGGCAGCGTGCAGCGCGCCGGCGGCATTCCAGAGTGTAGCCGCGCGGCCTTCGGCGACGACGTCGAGCCGGTCGTGCCACGGACGGGCGCACAGGGCGCCGAGCGCGGTGAGCCCGTCTTCGTAGAAATCGAGGACAGCACCAGTTTCGTAGGGCAGACGCGGGAGTTTCATCGCAGCAAATTAGGCGTGCGGGGCGGCCGACGGTTCACAGCGATTCATAGTCTTTGGCGAAGAGCGTTTCATCGAGTTGCTTCACCTCGGCATACTGGTCGCGCGCCGCCGCGAGTTCTTCGCCCAGCCCAGCCAGCGCCTCGGCCACGCGGCCCTCGCTCTCGCGCCAGCGGCGGAAAATCTCCTCCTCAAACTCGTCGCCACTGAACCGTTCGCCGAGCACGAGGCCGGTCTCGCCCACGACGAGTTCGAAGAGGTTGAGTTTATCCTGGAGAATCTGGAGGAGGTGCTCTTGGAGCGTGCCGGCCTGCACGAAATTGTAGATTCGCACGGGGTGTTGCTGGCCGAGACGGTGCAAGCGACCGATGCGCTGTTCGATTTCCATCGGATTCCACGGCAGGTCGAAATTGGCGAGACAGTGGCAGAACTGCAGGTTCCGCCCCTCGGTGCCGCTATGCGTGAGCACGAGCGCGCCGCCGTGCGCGCGAAATTCCTCCGTGATCGGTTGGCGCGTCGCTGCGGGCGTCGCACCGTTGATGACGAAGACGGGTCCGCCGGCGCCGCGCAAAAATTCCGCGAGGGCCGCCTGCGTTTCCAGAAATTCGGTGAACACCACTACGCCGCCGGCACCGCGGGCGAGCGGCACGATGGCCGCACACTTGCGCCGCCAGCTGTCCGTGAGCGGCGATTGGTCGCGCCACGCGCGCGCGGCAGCGGCGTCGGGAAACTTCGCGAGCGCCGAGCGCCAGGCGGCCGGGCTGCTGCCGGCGGCGCGCAGGAGCAGCCGACCCCAGAGGCTCGACTGGCTGGCGTTGAGCCGCGTGAGGGCGACGCGAAATTCAAATTCCCACTGCTGCCAAAAGGTGCGCTCGGGTTCGTCGGGCGCGAAAACCACGGTCTCGGCGTGGCGCGGAGGCAGATCGACGCCGGCGTTGGCGCGGGTGTTGCGGATCATTACCTGGCCGAGCAGGCGGCGCAGTTCCTCCGGTTCGCGCGGCTGGCGGGGGCGCTTCGGATCGAGGAAACGCGCGCGGAATTCGCGCGGTGTCGGGAGCTGGCCGGGCATCAGCAACGTGACGAGGTTGTAGAGTTCCTCGAGGGAGTTTTGCACGGGCGTGGCCGTGAGCAGGAGGAGAAATTGGCGTGGAAGAACGTTCACGGCCTGCCACGCCTGCGAGTCGCGGTTGCGAAGATAGTGCGCCTCATCGACGATCAGCAGATCCCAGTGGACCTCGCGCGCGACCGCGAGGTGCGCGGGTTGCTTGAGCGTATGGAGACTCGCGACGATGCCGGGGTTTTCCCGCCAGAGGCGCGCAGGTTCTTCGCGCACGCCGGGCTGGTTCGTGGTGACGGTCGCGACCCCAAACTTGTCGTTCAATTCCTCGGCCCACTGATCGACGAGCGACGGCAGCGTGAGCACGAGAAATTTTTTTACCATGCCGCGCGTGAGCAGTTCTTTGAGGACAAGCCCGGCCTCGATGGTTTTGCCGAGGCCGACTTCATCGGAGAGCAGTGCGCGGCCCCGCAACGGACCGAGCACCCGGAGCGCCGTGCGCACCTGATATTCGAGCCGCCGAATACGGCAGTGAGGCAAACAGAGGAGATCGTCGGACTGGTTGGACACCCACCACAAGGCCGCGCGCTCGCGCAGCGCAAAATCCCGGAGATCAGCGAGGGGTAACGCCGTTTCCTGAAACGCGAGCGGCGGGAGCTTGATCGCGACCGAAACCGGCGGCAGAGGGGCGGAGAGGCGCGGCGGTTTCGGGACCTGGGGAGCGCGGGGTGCGGGCGCCGCTGGCGGGGCGCGGCGGACCTCGGTGGTGGTCTCGCGGGCTTCGCGCAATCGACGTTCTTCGGCGAAGCGCGCGACCACGGCCTGTCGGCGCACGGCCTCTTCGGCGCGTTTCTCCTCCTTGCGGGCGAGACGGCGCTCGTAGCGCTCAGCGTCGGCCGCCGATTCGAACGCATACGGATCGGGTGGGTGTCGCCCGCGTAGACGTCGTTCTTCAGCCATCGCCAGCAGGTTGCCCTCGATCCAATCGTAAATGTTAACCTCGGGGGGGAGCGGCCGCGGCGTCCAGTGTGCTTCGGCGCTGCCGAGCTGCGGTTTGACAAAACCGCTGACAAACGTGCCGGGGTTCGTGGCGAAGCGCTTGAACCACCGGCTCAGCATATCGTGGATGGCATTGCGGTGTTGCTGGGTCGACTCCTCTTCGGCGCGCCCGCCCGTCTCCAACGTCCAGTGAAACTGGCCTCCTTCCGCGCACCGCACCGCTCCCGTAGCGACGGGCGTGGCGGCGCTGGGCGCAGTCCAGCGAAACGTCACGGCGGCTTTGAGCGGGTAGAACTCCACGCGAAGATCCAGCAGCGGGTCTGGGGCCGGGGGCGGGGGCGGCGCGCGCAGCGTGCCGAGCAAGGCGCCGACGATCACCGTCATGGCGTATCGCCCGCGCTCCGCCGCGTCGCGCCCCGCGAGGGGTCCATGGGACCCGAGGGCAAACTGGGCGACCTCGCGCCCGAGCCATTTCCAAACATCGCCGCCCGGAGCGAGGCGCAACGCCAGCCGCTCTCCCGCCTTGGCCGCGCCTTGCGTAATCGCGGACCGAAGCCCGAGGTGGAGCCCGTCTTTCACGAGCGGGAAGCGCTCACGCAACCGTTTCAACAAGGCGCGCACGGAGGTCGCGTGGCTGCTGCACCCATCGACCAGCAGTTCTGCGCCCGGCGCGAAGCGTGCATCTGGAGAGATCCAGCACTCGAGACCACTTTGCACGGATTCACCCAAGGTCTGCGGCACGATCCGCCCAGTCGCTACGTGCCGTTTGGTGCCCGCCTCTAACCATTCGAAGTGAACGCAGCCCGCCGCGACATCGAGCGTCACCGCCACCGTGCACCAATCGGCGGAGGGAAATAGCTTCCCTCCGTTTCCCGCTCCGGCGCCATCGCTTCGTGGCTTGCTAGCATCGCGCATTGCGGGGATCGCAGAAGAGTGACGCGGGCCCGTCAAGCGCGCCGACGTGAATTTTCGGGCGGGGATCACTTGTCACGTAATACGTGACAAACCCTCTGGAGAGGACGGTGTTTCCGGCCGGCAAAGTAGCCGAGCAATCCTCGCCCCCGGTGGTTGGGCTCCGTGTCCTCGGTGGCTCGGGCCTTGGGCTATATTCGAGGCCGCGTTCGCGTGCCTAGAGCCGTGTGTTCACCCCGAAGAAAAATCCTGGCGTCAGGATTCGCCGAGCGGAGGCGCGGGCTCCGATGTCGGTGCCGGTTTCGTATTCCTGCAGGATATTATTCACGTCGAGATAGACGCTGAGGCGCCGCGAGAACTGATAGAGCGTCTTCAAATCGACGGTGTCGCGCCGGATGGTGTAGGCCTGCTGAGATTCGTTGACGCTGTAGGTCGACAGAAAGCGCGTGCGGTGGTTGTATTGGAGGCGCACGGTCACGCGGCTGTGGAAATAGGAGAGGCCGAGGTTCGAGGTTTCGGGGTTGAAGCCGGCGACCTTGCCTTTGGGATTCGGCGCGAGCGCGATGCTGTTGCCGGCACCGTAATTTCCCTCGGTCTCCATCTTCGTATAGTTGGCATAGGCCGCGAGGCCCTTGAAGATTCCGGGAAGAAACCGGAGCTGCTGGCTGTAGTTGAGCTCGAGACCGCGCACCTTCGCCGAGCCGCCGTTGAACTGGGTCGTCAACGCGTAGCCGGCGTAGTCGCCGTTAAAGCCGTTGTCGGCTCCGCCCGGTACCACCACCCCGCCCGAGGTGTAGATGAAATTCTTGATTTGCTTTTGGAAGAGCCCGATCGAGAGCGTGCCGGCCGGCTCGAAATAATATTCAAGCGCCAGATCGAAGTTGTCGGCGGTCTGGGGCTTCAGGCTCGGGTTGCTGCTGGAGATCGTCTGGGTGTCGAAGTTGACGTTGGTGCGGGGAATCAATTGGCCGATGCCCGGCCGGCCGACGTTGGTCGCGTAGCTAACCCGGGTCACAATATTCGGCGTGGGCGAGAATTTGAAATGCACACCGGGCAGCACATTTTGGTAATCGCCGCTGCGGACCTGCCGGCCGCCGTATTCCGCGCGCGTGCGCCGCGCCGTCTCGGCATTGGTGACGGTGCCGACGTACGCCGCACGGAGGGCCCGCTCCGCCGGCGTAATCACTTGCAGCGCACCCGTGCCTACCGTCTCCGTGCGCTCCACCCGCACACCGGCGAGCACGGAGAGGCGACCAAGCTCCATATTTCCCATGAGGTAGGCCGCGGAAACTTTTTCCGTGAATTTCTGGTTGCCGGTCAACTGCGCAATGAGGTTCGCGGCGACTTCGGGCGCGAAGAGTCCGGGATTCGTCTCCAGCGCGGCGTCGATCAGTTTGCTGGTGTGACCGGGGAAGGCGGGCGCAGGGACGTGGGGAAACACGACGTAGTTATTGTCCAGCTGACCGCGCTCGATCAGGCCGAACTGCGCGAGGTTGTCGTCGTTCCGGCCCGTCGTCGCGTTGAGGCCCATCACTCCGTCAGCACCGACATAGGGGCCGCTCCACTGCGTCGCCTCGAGCGTGCGCTGCTGCTCGCGCGAGCGCACGCCGAACTTAATGGTCGACGGCACGGGCGCCGTGAATTTTTTCTGCGCGTTGAGGGAGACGCCCGTGTAGCCGTCCCACCCCGCGCGCCGATCGATGCGGTAGCGGTTATCGTTGTAGCTGGCGATGTCGGCGAGACTGGGCCCGGCGGTTTGGGTGACGGTGGGGAAATTCGTATTGATGCGGCGGTCGATGGTGTAGCCGATGTTGCGGGCGGTGAACCCGAGGTTGCGCTGGCCAGAGTAGTTCGACTTGGAGTCCGACTGGTAGAGGTTCCAGTCAAGGTTCCACGTATCGAGTTTGTGGACTCCGCCGAATTGGTGGTAGAGCGTCTTCGCGTCCTTGTAGGCGTTGTCGGCCTGGACGTTGACCGTGCTGTTGGGCACGGGGCGCACGGTCGTAAACTCGTCGGTGAATCCCGGCTGGATGCCTCCGGCGTTGGTGGGATTGCCCGCCGCATCGAAGGTCGCGACCAGCTGCGGCGTAGTGAAAATAACAATACGATCCGTGTCGTGGTCGACGAGGCGGTTCACGGTCGAACTCGTGTAGAGACGGTGGCGATCGCTGAGCTTGTAGTCGAGGCGCAGGCCGCCGCCCCAGCGCGACGTGAGGAGCCGTTCATCGGTGAAGGTGGTTTGGAACGTGTAGGCCGGGCCGGGCACGCCATTCGCCAGCGTCTGGTGAGACTGGTTGATCGTGTCCTGCGGGGTGAACAGTGTCCGGTACCCAACGTTGGCGGCGACGGCGAGCTTGCCACCGAAAACCTCCGAGTAGGACACGGCGTAATTGTAGGGCAGACCCTCGTTGCGCTTGTCGAGGGGCCGCGACGTCAGGCCAAACGATCCGCGCAGCATCCGCTCCTTGCTGTCAAAACCGGTCTTCGAAACCATGTTCACCGCGCCACCGATCGAGTCGCCGTCCATGTCGGGCGTCGGGGATTTGACGACTTCCATGCGCTCGACGGTGTCGGCGCTCACTGTTTGAAACTGATACTCGCGCGTGGAGCCGGCCGAGGCCGCGTCCGCCAGCCGGTTGCCGTCCATCGTGATCGTCGTGAGATTCTGACTGAGACCGCGGATGCGAACGTAGCGCACCGTGCCATCGACGGTCGCGCCCTCGACGCCCGGCAGCCGCACGAGGAGATCGGCGGGATTACCGACGAGGTTTCCAAACGCGTCGGTGGAGACGATGTTCTTAACCCCCGACGACAACCGCTGGAGCGTCACCGCCTGCGCGTTGCCCTCGCGCTCGCCGGCGACCACGAACTGGCCCATCGCGTAGATCTGCGAGGTCAGCTTGAAGTCGAGCCGGGTGGCCTGATTGGGCTGCATGGTCGCGGGCGTCGTGATCGTGTCCAATCCGGAATAGG
Organism: Opitutus sp. GAS368; assembly: GCA_945874455.1. Classification (GTDB taxonomy): domain Bacteria; phylum Verrucomicrobiota; class Verrucomicrobiia; order Opitutales; family Opitutaceae; genus GAS368. Next base: position 19,006 of record CAMCHO010000024.1, read on the forward strand.
ACACCTCGGCGATCACCGCGCCGGGCGCGACGCCTTCAAATGAATAGCTGCCTTGGCGGTCGGATAATGTCTCGCGATTGGTGCCGGTCAGGGCAACCCGCGCACCTTCGAGGGCGCGGCCGGTCGCGGCGTTGGTGACCGTGCCGCTCAATGTGGCTTGAGCCCACGCGACGGGAGCGAGCACGGCGGAAAATATTCCAAACAGGGCAACGAAGCGACGAATGATGTTCATGGGGGAGATGATCGGACTCACGACCTTGGGCTACTTACGATGAGAGACCGGTGCGAGACCGGACGGGTTATGGGTTACTGCTGAGGAAGTGGTTGGGCCTCGGAACGAAGGCAAGCCACCAACGGAAGAAAGCCCCGGCTGAATAGGGCCGAATTTTTCTAATGGGGGAGCCGCGCGGAAGGGGTCGTCGCGGTCACCATCGCGAAGGCGCACGCGAAGCCGCGCGGTGAGGTCTGTACGCGCGGTGAAGTGGTCTTGAAAATCGCGCATGGTCTTACGGCAATTTTTCTTAGTGCCTTTCGCGGTGCGCAGCCACGCACACGCTAACCCCACGACGAGTCGTCGACACCTGCTGATGATCTGCGCGGCACTTCCACAGCGAACCCGGCTCTGCGCGGCCCCGGCGACGCTCACTTCCTCTGGCGTCAGAGGCAACGTACGCCAGGCCCGCACTTCGCACCGACGCTGCGGTTATTGCCATTTTTGATCCAAAATCGGTCAACCCTGCCAGCGGGCCAGCCACTCTGAACAAGGGGTTCCAGCCGGATTCCCAAAAGCGGATTCTTGGGACAAGGTCTCGCCCGCGTCGCACACCACTCAGCAAGAAAACTCTGGGGGTTTGCTAAGCGCCATTCGGCTCTGATCCTTTTTTCCTCGCTCGGTACTATGCGGGCCGGGCAACGCGGCGGGAAGCCTCGTCCACACTGCGCGCGCGACGGCTCAGAATGTTCCGCGCAGGCCGAGGGATAGCTGGATACCGTATTCCGTCTCTTGGAATTGGCGCGCGTAGGCCGGAGTTTCGGGGCCGTAGCGAAGGAGGGTCTGCGGCTCGTTGAGGAGGTTGTTCACGCTGGCGGCGAGGGAGAGGCGGCGTGTGAGCTGGTAGGTGGCGTTCACGTCGAGCGTGATGCGCTCCTTATAATACCCATAGCCCTCCGGGCCAAACACGGCCTGCGGCGCGCGGCGATCCATGCCGCGGTAGTTCCAGCGGGCGGTCACGCTCACGCGCTGGTTGGAAAATGTCGCGCCCCAGTTGCCGCTCTTCGGGACGAAGCTCGTGAACGCCGCGCGCGGGCCACCGTCGAGATCGAGGTAGGTGGCGTTGGCAAAGACCGTAAACGGCGCGCCGAATCGGCCGAGGATCCGCAGCGAGTGGCGCGCATTGAACTCCGCGCCAGTGATGCGGGCGTCGCCAGCATTGAATTTCGTGAGGACGTTCCAGCCGAGGTAGCGCGGGTCGAGGCCGAGTTCGTTGAGCAGCGCGCTGTCGGCGATGCGCGCGGAGTCGCCGAAAAAGTTGGCGATGTCCTTGCGGAAAACTCCCGCGCTGAGGAGGCCGCCCTGCGGCGTGTAATACTCGAACGAGAGATCGAAGTTGTCGGCAGTCCAGGGGCGCAGCGTGGGGTTGCGGATGTTGAGCGTACCGCGGCCGGTGACGGGATCGGGATCGTCGTCGTCGAGGTCGGCGGCGGTGGCCACGGTGCGGGGGATGATGTCGGTGAAGTTGGGACGACCATAGGTTTTCGCCCACGCGGCGCGGGCCACGAAGTTTTCAGTGACGTTAAACGTGAGGTGCGCGCTCGGGTAGTAGCCGCTGTAGGTGCGGTCGGAAAAGGAGGCGCGCAGCTTCCGCGTAAGGAGGAACTGCGCGTAGGAGTTGGCCGCACCAGCCTCGGGCTTGCGCACGCGGAGGCCGGCGGCGTTGCGAATGTAGGAGCCGTCGGCGGCACGCTGCCAGACGGCGTCGGCGTCGTTGAGGCCGCCTTGGCCCTCGTCGTGCGTGTGCTCGAAACGCACACCGCTGAGGAAGCGGAGGCGGTTGTGGAAAAAAGCGGCGTCGGCTTGCACGTAGGCGGAGCGGACGGTCTCGCGCACGAACTCGGAGCCATCGACGCGGGCGTTGCCCTCGGCGAAGCGCTGCGCCTCCGTCTTGGTGTAGAGCGTGGGATCGGCCTGATAGGCCTGAAAGACGCGGACGGGCGACATCCACTCGATGCCGAAGTAGCCGTAATGGGAATCCATGTCGCGATAGACCTGCATCCCCTAAGGCTCCGCGGTGGCGTTGGCCGGGCCGTTGAACGTCAAGTTGATCGCCTGCGGATTCGTGTCGAGGCGCTGGATACGCTGGGCTCCGCCGATTTGGAGCGCGGCGGGGAACGGAAGAACATCGAGACGGCGGCGGACGTTCACGTAGCCATTGCCCGCGAGGTTGATGGTGTTGGTGTCGGCCACGTTCGTCGTGGTCGGGCGGTAGTTCGAGAGATCGCGCCAGTCGAAGGGCTGGTTGGTGGCGTCGAACACCTCGATGCGGCTGGGCTGGTCGCCCGCGATGTCGAGGAAGTTGATCCGGATCGGACGGCTGTTGGTGGCGATGGTCTGGTAGAAAAAACCGCCGTCCCAGTAGCGGCGCTTAAAACGCGATTCGGAACGGCTGAGACCGGACTCGAGCCGCCAGCGGCCATCGTCGTAGCGGAACGTGAGGTTGGTGTTATCACTCTTCTGATTCGCCAGCTGCGCGGTGCCGTTGTTGGTGATCGTGGCGCGACCGAGGGAGCCGCGGAAAAATGTGGAATCCCACGTGGCGTTGGGCGAGGCGTTGGCGAGTGTCGGCGTGCCGTTGGCACCGGCGTTGAACGTGAGCTGGAGCGCGCCGATGCGCGTGGTGGAGCGGTTGAGGACGTGGCCAAGGGAGAGCACGCCGTGGCGCATCACGCGCCAGTCGGCCTTCGCGCTGAAGGAATTGCGGGAGATGTTGCGCGGGCCGTCGATCAGCAAAAAAGACTGGAGGTAGGGATTTGTCTGCGAGGCGGCGGCAAGGGCGCCGCCCGTGCCCGTCGTCGCCCAAGTCGTGCGCGCGAAGTGCTGCTCGTTGTAGATTTCCGTGGTGGTGCCGGCGATCACGACGCCGAAGTCGCGCGTAACGGGCCACGTGAAATCGAAATTCGCGCCGGGAAGAATCGTGTGCTCGAGCTGATCGCGCTGCGAGTGCGGCATGCGACCGAACGTGAGAGCCTCGTGGTTGCCGACGACATTGACGCCCCAACGGAGCTGCCGACCGCTGCGCTCGAAGGCGCTCTTGCTAACAAGATTCACGGAGCCGCCGAGCGAGTCTGCGGGGTTCGCGGGCGTGGGGACTTTGGAGAGCTCGATGCGGGAAATGTCGTTGAGCGCCATCGAGCGCACATCGACGGTGCGCGTGGCACCGGTCCAGATGTTGGTCGCGGGCGCGCCGTCGGAGGTGATGGCGGTCATCGCCCCGCCGAGGCCGCGGACCGAGACGCCCGCGATGTCGGCGTTGTCAAAATCGGCGGTGAGGCCCGGCATGAATTTCAAGAACTCGCCGACGCTGCCGCCGAGCACATCGCCGAGCGCGTCGGTCGAGAGCACGTTTTTCAAATTGGGCGCAAAGCGCTGCTCGTTGGTCGCAATCGCCTGCGCATCGGTCTCTTTATCGGAGGCGACGACGAACGCGTTGAGCTTCACCGCCGTCGCGTCGCGCCCGTAGCGCTGGGCACTCGTGAGATCGACGTGGCGCTCGATCACGCCGCCGGCTGGCACGATGAGATTCACGACGACCGGATCGAGATCAGTGTAAAAAAACTCGACGACTGCGGGGCCGGCGGGGACGCCGACGAGCCGGTAAGTGCCGAAGTTGTCGGTAAACGTGACGTGATCGCCGCCGCGCAGCGTGACGCGGGCCTGGTTGAGATATTGACCCGTGACGACATTTTGCACGCGCCCCGTGATGGAGCCGGTGGCGGCGGCAGCGACGGACTCCGCTGCAAACACGATGATCGAAGCAAGCGACATCAGCCGAAGGAACGAGGTAATCATGGGGACGGGGATTGGCCGGACATCACGCCATAGCCCGCGCAGAGGCCAGCGCAATTGTCCGCCCTAGTATTACTCTGTTATTTTCCTCTGAAAAACGTCTCTTAAAAGTGTCACGTATTACGTGACACTTTCCATGGGAATTCGGTTTTTTTTGGCAATGAACTTAACAGAGTAATACTCGCCGAAGCTCGCCAACACGTGGTCGAATTTCATTTGCATGCAAACCGGTGACGCTGCCGCCAACGCGGCCGGCGCCTTCGCGGACGGTCTCAATCATGGCCCGGCGCTCGCCGGCGCGCCGTATTTTGGCTTCCGCACATTTTTTATTCCCCGCCCACTTCAGCCGTGACGCCCCCGCGCTCCCCTGTTTCGTTGCCCGCATGTCCGGCCTACCGCCCCCACCATCCCAACTCCGGATCGATCTCGCGGGCTGGCTGAATGAGTTCGCGATGGCCGACCGCACCAAGGGCCGCGATTACTATTCTCGGGGAAACGTCGGCTCCCTCGAACAAATCATTGATTCCCTCACCACGACCGTCTTCGCCGCCGTTCGGGGCGGCGAAATCTACGAATGCTCGCTCACGCATACCCCCAGCGAGGGGTGGTCCGGCGATTGCTCCTGCCCTGTCGGCTACGAATGCAAACACCTCTACGCCGCCGGCACCGCCTTCCTCAATCAACTCGCCGCTGAAACCATCCAACCCTTCGAACGACCCATCCCGCTCGCCCTCTCCCCGCCGCCAAAATCCACCCCGCCGATCGACGAATCCTCCCTCGTCGCCACGTTCACCACCGCCACCGGTGCCGACCCCGACCGCAAGCAACTCACGTTTCTCCGCAGCCTTCTCGAGCTCCACCGCAGCCTCCGCGCCGGTCACTACTTCGACTATCGGGCCCTCCAAAACCTCCTGCCCGCCACCCATCGGCATCTATTTTCCAACTACTACCAGAATCCCTTCGACCACCGCTGGGCCCGCCACCCCGCCACCCCGCTCGAACTCTGGTCGCACCTCGCCCTCATCCTCACGGAGAAAAATACCCCGCTCCCCGCCTTCATGGCGAAGCTCACCGACCTCGCCTGGGCCCGCGCCGCCGTCGCCACCTACCTCCACGAACGTCAGCTCGCCGAATGGCGCGCGCGTTTCGCCTCGCTGGAAAATACGTTCGTAGCCCACCCCGCCACCGACTCCCCGCCGCCACCCCTCCGCTCCCTCCGCCTCCACCTCGGCCGCAAAAAAACCTTCTGGGAAATCTCCGCCCTCGCTCCCGTTTTTCCCCCTCCTCCTCCGTCGCCCGCGTCTTCCCCGCCTCTGCCGCCTCGCTTCGAGCCCCTCACTGCCACCGAACTCCGCGAATTACTCGGCGCCGCCGAACACTTCGCCCTCACCTTGGAGCCCGCCTCCGCCAGCTTCGCCGCCATCCTGCGCGCCCACCAAGCCACCTCCGGCCGCACCACTCTGAAACTCACCGACGCCTACGACCTCACCTTTCTCGCCCGGCTCTTCAACCACCCGCTCGCCCGCACTTGTATCGTCGACGAAGCTGGCCGCCCCATCACCCGCGACCCCCGCCGCCTCGTCTGGCAATTCCACGATCACCCCACCGATCCCACGCTCACCTGCGCCCAACTCGGCTTTGCCGACGGCACGCCCGCGCCCGCCCCGCTGCTCCATCTCCCCGCGCAACCGGACCTCTACCTCCACGACGCCACCCTCTTCACGGGCCTGCCCCCGCCCAGTGCCCACGCCTCCCCCGCCGATGTCGCCGCGCCCGTCCCCGTCCCCCGCGCCGCCCTCGCCCTCCCCGAGGCCGGTCGCTTCGCCTCCCGCGCCGGCGTCATTCTGCCGAATGACACCTCCGGCCGTTTCCGCCACGAAACCCTCCGCCCACGCCTCCGCGCGAGACTCGGCCCGCGCCGCCCCGCCGGCACCGACACCCACTCCGCGGGCGATGACGTTATTCTGGTTGAACTCGCCGCCCTCGCCCCCGACAGCACCCCCCGCGCCCTCCTCGACGGCGACACCTGGCGTCGCACCGGTCCCGGCCTCCCGCCCCCGCCACCCGACGCGGCTTTCCTGATCCTCGACTTCGAGCCCACCCGCACCGCCACCCAGCAGTTTCATCAACTCGTCCAAACCGCCGACGCCTGGCACCCCGACGGCCCGCGCTCCCACGTGGAAGTCACCGGCATCCATTTTCCGGAGACGTTCTCCACTTGGCTCGCCGGTTTCCCGCCCAACACCCTAATCGAACTCGCCCCCGAGCTCGCCGCCTTCGCTTCAGCCCCGACCCGCGCCCACTTCGCCATCGATCTCACGCCGGGCGACGAAACCGGCATCGATTGGTTCGACGTCCGCGTGACCCTCCGCGCCGAAGACACCACCCTCACGCCCGCCGATCTGGCGATTCTCCACGGCGCCCGCGGCCGCTTCGTCCGCCTCGCCGGCCACGGCTGGCGCCGCCTCATCCTCGACGATTCCACCGCCACGCAGGAAAAACTCGCCCGCCTCGGCCTCGACCCCGCGACCGCCGCCAGCGAGACCGCCCGCGAGCCCCTCCGCTTCCACGCCCTCCAGCTCGCCGACGAATCCCTCCGCGACGCCCTCCCCGAAAAACTCTGGGCCCAAGTCCGCGAACGCTCCGCCGCCCTCCGCGCCTCGCCGGCACCGGCCCTCCCGCCCGGCCTCGTCGCCGACCTCCGCCCCTACCAAAAAGAAGGTTTTCACTTCCTCGCCTTTCTCTCGGAAAACAATTTCGGCGGTGTCCTCGCCGACGACATGGGCCTCGGTAAAACCCTCCAAACCCTCGCTTGGCTCCTCCACCTCTCCGCCCTTAAACGTAAACGCCCCACTTCATCTCGCGCCTCCGCCGCGAAATCCTTCCGCGTCCTCGTCGTCTGCCCCAAATCCGTCATGGTCAACTGGCAGCTCGAGACCGCCCGCTTCGCCCCGAGCCTCACCACCACCGCCTTCACCTCGGCCCTCATCACCCCCAAACCTGAGACCCCGAACCCCAAACCCTCCGCGCGCTCCTCCGGCTCCCCGCTCTCAGCCCTGGGCACTCACCTCCTGATCGCCAACTACGCTCAGCTCCGCCTCTACGCCGACGCCTTCGCGGCCGAGAGCTGGGACGCCGTCATCCTCGACGAAGGCCAGAACATCAAGAACCCCGCCAGCGCCACCGCGGCCGCCGCTCGCGCCCTCCGCACCGCCCACCGCCTCGTCCTCACCGGCACGCCCGTCGAAAACCGTCTCCTCGACCTCTGGAGCCTCTTCTCCTTCGCCCAACCCGGCCTCCTCGGCGGCCAGACCGCGTTCAAACGCCTCTACAACGACAAGTCCGACCCCGCCGCCCGTACGCGCCTCGCCCAGCGCGTCAAACATTTCCTGATACGCCGCACTAAATCTCAAGTCGCGCGCGATCTCCCCGCCCGGATCGAGGAAGAAATCGTCGTCGACCTCGAAGGTCCGCAACGCGCCCTCTACGACGCCGAACTCAAACGCACCCGCGCCCTCCTCCTCGGCGTGAAGAACAACCGCGAGTTTGATTCCCAGCGCTTCAACATCCTCCAATCCCTCCTCCGCCTCCGCCAAATCTGCTGCGACCCCCGCCTCGTCGGCGCCGGCGAACTCCCCCCATCGCCGCCTAAAAAATCCGCCGCCAAATCCGCCGCCAAGTCCGCTCCGGCCGATGCTGTAATCTCACACTCCAAATCAAAGAAGGCCTCTGCCTCCTCCAAGTCCGCCGCCGCTGCCGACGCTCAGCTCTCAGCTCCTGACGCTCAGCTTGCTTCCGCCTCCCCCAACTCCCTCCCGCTCCCCTCCGCGAAACTCGAAGCCCTCCTCGACACCCTCGAACCCCTCATGGCCGAGGGGCACAAAGTTTTGGTCTTCTCCCAATTCGTCACGATGTTGGAACTCATCCGCGTCGAGCTCACCGCCCGCGGCATCGCGCACCTCCTGCTCACCGGCCAGACAGAAAACCGCCAGGCCCTCGTCGATAAATTCCAAACCGACCCGGCGATTCCCGTTTTCCTGCTCTCGCTCAAAGCCGCCGGCTCCGGCCTCAACCTCACCGCCGCGAGCTACGTCGTCCTCTTCGACCCGTGGTGGAATCCCGCCGTCGAAGCGCAGGCCATCGACCGCACGCACCGCATCGGCCAAAAAAACCAGGTGATGGCCTACCGCCTGATCGCGCGAAACACCGTGGAGGAAAAAATTCGCGCCCTCCAAAAAGAAAAAGCCGCCCTCGCCGCCGCCGTGGTGCAGGAAGAGTCCCTCGCCACCGTCCTCGACCTCGCCAGCCTCCGCGCGATCTTGGCGTAGGGCGCGGTGTCCGCCCGCCCTCCTTCAAATGAGGGAGGGGCTTTACGCACCTCGATTTCGAGCGTGCCTCCCCTCTCCTCCGCGACTTTTCTTCCCTTCGCTTTTCCCCGCGTGCCCTCCCGTCGCTCACCCCGCCGCTTTCCGTTTCGCGCGTCCGCCCTCGCCCCCTGCGCGTTGCTCGTCCTCCTCTTCGCCGGCTGCGCCACGAAGTCCGCCACCGACAAGCCCTACTCGACCCACGGCTGGGAAGATCACCGCCTCGCCAACTCGCCCGCGCCCTACCAGCGCCTCCTCGTTGAAATCGATTCCGTCGCCGGCTGCGAACCCACCCCCGCCGAACTCGCCGCGCTGCGCGCATTCCTCGCCACGCACATCGACAAACCCGCGGGCATCGAGCTGCGCGTCGACCCGCCCATTCCCCGCGCCGAGGCCGCCGGCCGCAGCGTCGAAGCCCTCACGCTCGCCCACCTCTCCGGCCCGGCCGACGACCATACCGCTTTCATCTACATCCTGTTTTTCCGCAGCAGCCGCCTCGGCCTCTTCCCGCGCCCCAAGAATCCCTACTTCACGAACTACCCCTTCCCGAGCGCCATCTACATCGACCGCGCTTACCCCCGCTTCAAACTCATCTACCCCGCCGCACTCCAAGAGACGATTCTCCTCCACGAAGCCGGCCTCGCCCTCGGCCTCGCCCGCAACCCGGAGCACTCCGCCCGCGGCCACTGCATCCGCGAAGGCTGCCTCATGCGGGAGACCGTCGCTTTCAACGTCCGCCGCTTCTACAACTTCCGCCCGTCGATCGAAAACACCACGCTCTGCACCGACTGCCGCGCCGATCTCGCCCGCTTTCGCACCACCGAGCCGTCGGCCACCGAACGCCACTGGCGCGGCTACCACCGCCGCGATGGCACCGGCTACACCGTGCTCACGCTCCCCCGTTTCTTCTACGTGCATTTCGGGGCCTTCGCAGACCTCGACCCGGACCACCTCGCCAGAAAACGCCGCGACTCCCTCGCCGCCCAACTCTCCGGCGATACCCAAACGGACCTCCACACCAGCTCCTTCAGCCCCGCCGACCACACCGCCACCTTCGCCCACTTTTGGCGCGAACAGACCACCGACGATTTACATTCCTTCGTCGAATCCTTGCTCGTCCGCTTCCTCGACCTCGCGGAGGAACGCCTCACCGCCGATCCCGCCGAAGCCCCCGCCATCCTGAGCGACGACCTCCTCCCGCTACTCGTCGACCTCCCGTCGCATCTCCCTCGCTTCGACGCCCTCCGCGCCAAACTCCCGCCTCCCTGAGCGCGCGCCCTCGTCCCGGGGCTCCTCCCGTAGCTGCGAGCGCCAGCGTAGTGGCCCGGCTTTTTCGCTCCTTGTTTTGTGCCGTAGCAGGGCCGGCGTTCGCCTCCCCGTTTCGACTCCGCTTAACTATGGATTTCTATAATTAAGCCAAACGAGATTCCCTTAATTAAGACTTTCCATAATTAAGCTAACCTCGTTTCGTTTAATTATGGAAAGAGGTCCCACCGGCACAAAAAATCCCGTCTCCTTTGTCGACGAACCCTGTTTCGCCTTCGTGCCCCATGCTTTGCCGCCCAAACCACCCCTCCAGTGGGATGGTTCCCTGCATCGCATGGTCCAGCGTGCCGGCGTCGCGCTCGGCCGCCTCTCTGGTGTCACCGGGTTGCTCCCCGATCCCCAACTCTTCCTCTACTCCTACGTGCGCAAGGAAGCCGTCCTCTCATCCCAAATCGAGGGCACGCAATCCTCCCTTTCTGAACTCCTCCTCTTCGAAAACGATGCAGCCACCGGCGCACCGCTCGACGACGTCACCGAGGTCTCCAACTACGTCGCCGCCATGGAGCATGGCACGAAACGCCTCGCCGAAGGATTCCCCCTTTCCCTCCGCCTCATCAAAGAAGTCCATGGCGTCCTCCTCGCGAAAGGCCGCGGCAGCGAGAAACAGCCCGGCGAGTTCCGCGCTTCGCAAAACTGGATCGGCGGCTCGCGCCCCGGCAATGCCCTCTTCGTGCCGCCCCCGCCCGATCAAGTCCTCGCTTGCATGGGTTCGCTCGAACTCTTTCTCCACAACCACGACGTGCCCTCCCTCGTCCGCGCCGGCCTCGCCCACGCGCAATTCGAGACCATCCACCCCTTCCTCGATGGCAACGGCCGCACCGGCCGACTCCTCGTCACGCTGCTGCTCTGCCACGACGGCGTCCTCCCCCAACCGCTGCTCTACCTCAGCCTGTTTCTAAAAAAACACCGCAGCACTTACTACGAACTCCTCCAGAGCGTCCGCACCCACGGCACTTGGGAAGAGTGGCTCGATTTTTTCCTCCAAGGTGTCGAAGAAACCGCCAACCAAGCCGCCGACACCGCCAGCCGCCTGCTCCAAGTTTTCCAGCAAGACCGCGCGCGCCTCCACCGTCTCGGCCGTAAAGGCACCTCGGCGATCAAGCTCCATGATGTCCTGCAAAAACAACCCGTAATCACCGTCACACGCCTAGTGGCCAAATTCGGTTTCACTGCACCCACCGCCAACACCGCCCTCGTCGTGTTGGTCGAACAAGGCATCGTCCGCGAAATCACCGGCCACCGCCGCAACCGCGTCTTCAGCTACACCGAATACCTCCGCACGCTCAATGAGGGCACGGAGTAAACTTAACACACCTCGTAGCAGCCTATGCGTGATTTTCACCGTTTCGGAGTCTGGTTCAGCATTATCTTTGGCCTATTCATGTTGGCTGTCGGCCTCTACGCGCTCGGAGATCGCGATACTCCGGCGCTCGGCTCACTCGCAATCGCAGCACTCTCCTTCTACGTGGCCTTCTTAAGTCACTGGCAATCCCACAAATCAGACAAATAACGCTGCATCCATGCCCGCCTGCCGCCCCCACCTGCTCCTCCTCAACGCCTCCCTCGCCGGCGACACCGGCAACACCGCCATCCTCCTCACCCGCGCCCGCCGGCACCTCGCCCGCCGCGCCACCGTCGAAAGTCTCACCCTCGCCGATCTTGCTAGTTCCGGCTCTGAGCTTCCTTCAGATCGCGTGGCGAAGCCTATACGCGACTCCGCTCTCAGCTCTGAGCTTCTTTCCGCCCTCTCCCGCGCAGACGGCTTCCTGATCGGCACCGGCACCCATTGGGATTCGTGGAGCAGCGTCCTCCAAAAATTCCTCGAAGACGCCACGCCCCACGAGGGCACCACCCTCTGGCTCGGCAAACCCGCCGGCGTCGTCGTCAGCGAACACAGCACCGGCGGCAAGGGCGTGCTCTCCCGCCTCCAAGGCGTCCTCGTGACGCTAGGCTGCACCCTCCCCCCGATGAGTGGCCTCGTCCTCTCCCGCGCCGCGCTCCTCGCCACTCACCACACACCCGATCCCGCCACCACCGCCGACTTCTGGTGCGCAGCCGATCTGCGCGTCGTCTGTCACAACCTCGCCGAAGCCGCCCGCGTGTCTCTCCCCGGCGCGAACCCCCCGCTCCCTCGCTGGCGCGCGTGGCCCGTCGACCGCCACGATTTCCATGCGCGTTGGATCACCTGAGCACACCTCACTCCCGCGCCGCCCGCCCTCCGAGGGACCGGCGGTTTCCCCGCCGCCTTCCGCCGCCTTGACCCTGATATCGCCCCACCCACAGTGATATCACCATGGTCCGCCTCCTCGTCCAATTCACCGAAGCCCAAGCCAAGACGCTGCGCACCGAATCGCGCCGCCGCAAGCAACCCATGGCCGCGCTCGTCCGCGAAAGCGTCGACCTCCACCTCGCCCCCTCCGGAAAAAAAGCGGCGCTCGACAAATGGCAGCGCGCCAAGCTCGCCGTCGGCGGATTTCGCTCCGGCGTGAAAGATCTCGCGTTGAACCACGACAAGTATCTCGGCGAACTCAAGTCGTGGTAGTTTTCGTCGATACGTCCGCGTTGATTTGCCTCCTCGACGAGGAACAAGACGAACACGTGCGCGCCACGCGGATTTGGGCCGAGCTCATGGATGGTCGCGCCACCCTTGCCTCGACGGACTACGTGCGTCTCGAAGCGTGGGCCCTGCTCCAAAATCGCCTCGGCCTCGCCGCCGTCCAAAAATTCACCGAAAATTATCTGCCCGTGATCGACCTCCACCACGTCACCGAGCACCAGTTCGCCGTCGCTAAAACCCACGTGCTCGGTTCCGGTCGCAAAGCCCTGAGCCTCGTCGACGCCACCAGCTTCGTCGTCATGCGTGAAGAAGCCATCACCCACGCCTTCGCCTTCGACCGCCACTTCCGCGAGCACGGTTTTAAGCTGCTCTGACCTCGGTGCCTTGGTGGGGAAACTCGGCGATCCGGCCGACTCCGCGTCAGTCCTCGCGACCCCGCCCGGCCACCGGCCGGGCCTACAAAACCCGCCAGGCCACCGGGCCGGGCCTACAAAATCGGGCGCACCTTCGCGTTCCTCAATCGTACCCACGCTCCAGCTTCGCGCGCAGCTCAGCAATCAACCCGTCACACTCCTGCGCGATTTGCGCCAGTTCCGCACACACGGCCGCGAGCCACGCCGCGTCACCCCAACCTTCTTCCGCGCACGCCTCAGCGGCCCCGAGCGCATCGTCCAAAAATTCGCGCGCGCGCTTCAGCCGGACAATCACACCACCGCACAAATCGACGGTCGGCGGCCACTCGCGGCCATTGAGCCCACCCGCCAACTTAGCCCCGGCCTTCGCGGCCGAAGCCCCCAACTCGATCAGCGGATGCTCTTCGCCCGTGTCGGCCGGCACCCAACCCCGCGCCTCGGGTTCCTTCATCAAACGCAGTGACAGTGCAAACAGCTGTTCAGCGAGCGGATGCTTCTGTCGGATCTCCGCGTCGATCCCCGGATCGGGATTGGCCAGCGCCGCCGCCGCGTTCATCTCAGCGACCCACTCCGCGCGCTGCGCTGCCTCCTCCGGCGTGAGTGGCTTCTCACCGCGCTCCCGTGCGCGATGCTCAAGTTCTTCCTCGAGGATTTTTTCGTAGTCCGCGTCCGGACCCTCTCGCTGCAGCCGCGCGTTGATGCGATCCGCAAGCCGGTCGCTGTCGTTCTGCATTTTCTCCGCCTCCGCTTCGCTCTGCGGCGCACCCTCGTTCCACCCCTTGTCCTCGCCCAGCGACCCGCCCTCTTCGCTCGCCACCGCCTCGCCGAGTTGCTGGATGAATCCGCCCATCGCCCCGGCATTCGTGCGTTGCTGCGCCGCTTCCTCGTCCGCCGTCATGTCCCACGTCATGTCCGGCGACACCGTGAGCAAGTAGCTCGCCGACTCGATCACGACCCGCCCGTTCGTCTCGCTGAACCACTCCAGATAGAGACTGTTGCCCCAATGCCAGGGAAACGGTTTCCGCTGCTTAAACAGCTCCATCAACTCGTCCATCGTCACCTCCGGCACCTTCACTTTGCGCGACGCCGTGCAATCGCCGATCGTACCGGTCTGTCGCGTCGCAAAACCGCCGATGTCATCCGCCGACACTGGTTTTTTCACCGCCACCGGGTTCACAAACTCCAAGCGCCGCCCCGCGAGATCACGCCACGCGTTGCCCGTGAGGTTAAGTTCCACCGGCTCTGCGCGACCCTCAAACCAAATGCGCCCCGTCACGCGGTCGCGCGTGCGATTGTCGATTTCACCCCGGATTACGCTCTCGTCGATGCGCCATGCCATGGCGCGGAAACGTAAACCGCCCGTCCTCTCTGGCGAGCGCGGAAAATGTCAGGGGAAATCACACCCACGGTTTGTCACTCATTTCACGTTGCGTTCAAGCTGAGCCAAATGACGGGTTTTAGTAGGAGCCCGCTTACGGGCGATTTCGGGGCCTGAATCGCCCGCCAGCGGGCTCCTACCCCAGCCGGTCACGCCAACTTCGGACCTTTGAGCTCGAGCTCCGCTTCGCACTCCGGCGAGCCGCGGCCGAGGTCGCGGCAGATTTCCGGTCGCCGCTCGTAGATCGTGCAAAAAAACTCCTTCGCGCCGTCAGTCGTCGTCCGCACATCGAGCGCCGCGCAGTGACCGTCCCGCATCCGCATGAACGCGCGGTTTCCAATGAAGTGCGCGAGGCGGTCCGCGTCGTCGCCCAGGCGCGACCAATCGTCACCACGGATCCAGACGTATTCCGCCGATTCGGAAAAACAGCACACTCCGCAGCGCAGGCAGTTGGCGGGGATCGTCGGATTCATCGGTTTCATTCAGTGCGACTGGCGTAGCCCTGCTCGTGAGAGCAGGGAATTCTGGGGATCGTCGGAACCGTCGGTTTCATTCAGTGCGACGGCGCGGGTTCCGCTCAAAAATCTAACGTCGTCGTCAGACGGAAGCTGCGCGGCTCGTTCAGATACACGCGGCGGACGCCCGTGTAGTTGTCGTTGTAGCGGCCGACGTTCGCGAGGTAGTGATTGCCGACGTTCTTCACGTTGAGCTGCACGGTCGCGGGGATCTTCACCCACGGCAGACGGAAACGATAGCCGGCAAACGCGTCGCCCAGCAGCGACTCGTTCCCCCAGTAGATATAGCCGGTCGCCTTGTCCCAGCTCATAAAATTCTTGCCGTTGTAGCGCACAGAACCTCCGACGAACGCCCCGCGCAGCGCGCCTTCGCGGAAGGCATAGCGGGCGGTGCCGTTAAGCTTGTGCGGGCGCGATCCGAAGGGGGAATTCTGCCGGTCCACTTGGTAATCCAGCTCGCTGTAGAGTTCGCTCACCGCGGTTTCAAACGCGGCGAGTTCCGTCGGATTATTCTTCAGCAGCGCGCGCCACTGCGGCACCCGGGTACCGAAAAAGTCGAAGACCTCGGTAAAGAAATTCTCCCGGCGGCGCTCCGAGTGCGAGTAGCTGGCGCGGAGCGTAAGGCTCTTCGTGGGGTTGGCCACCACCTCGACTTCGAGGCCCTTGGTAAAAATGTCGATGGACGCAGAGGTCCAGGTGACGGCCTGGCGGTCGTAGTCGGCTTGCGAGATTTTCCCGGTGTTGCGGAGCTGCGTGAGCATCGTCGTGAGGTTATCCACGCCGAGCGCGTTGCTCCCGGGGAGAATCGGCGAGTCGTTGAGCTGCTGCGTATCGAACCACGTCGTGCGGATGAAGAGGCGGTCGTCGCCGAGCACATCAAACATGACGCCGAAGTCGCGGCCGCGGCCTTCGGTGGGCTCGGGCACTTCACCGTTCGGGAGCACCGTGCGGTCGAAGCGTGGCTGGCCGTTATTGCGCGACATATTATAGAACAGCGAGAGGCGCTTGGTCGCGTGGAGCACGCCGCCAGCGGTGAACGTCGTGGGCTCGTAGCGGTGGCGCACGTAGTTCCCGTCGAAATACCACTCGCCGGCGGCGATGAGCTTCGAGGTCACGCGAGGGTCATTGGGATCGGTAACGCGCTCCTCTTGCGCGTTCTTGAACTTGATGGTGTCGCGGCGCGCACCGACCGTGGTGACGAGGCGGTCTTTCAGAAAGAAACTCTGCGCGGCGAACATGAAGCTCGTGATGTCCTTCACCGTTTGCGTGTTCGCCCGCGCGCGGGAGGCATAGGTGCTCGTGTAGGTGCGGCCGTTGTAAACGAAGGGCGCGACGGGCAACGTGGGGTCGGCACCGTAGTAGGTGGTGTAGTCGCCTTCGGTGATGTAATTGCGGCGCGTGAGTTGATTCTGCGCGTTTTCAGCCGTCGTGGCATTGACGATCGGGATATTCCGCTCATCCACGAGGATCTCGTCGCGCCAGCGGCGGAGGCGATCCTGCATGGAGGCCTCGGCGAGCACGGCGACGCGATGGCGGCCGAACCAGCGGCGGGACTGGCCGAAATCGCCGGCGACGCTGAGGCGGAAGATTTCGTTGGTCGTTTTGATGCGGTCCTTGAACCACACGGATTCGAAGTAGAGGCGGCCGACGAAGGAATTCGGAATCGTGCCCGTAGCACCGTCGGGGCGCGGCAGCGTGGGGTTGGGATCGGCGCGGAGATTGGCGCCCGCGATCGCCATGCCGTGGGCCTCGACGTCGGCGGTATTGCGGAAATAGGCGAGCTCGGCGACGAGGCTCAACGGGAGGCGCTGTTGCACGGTGATCTGCCGAGTATCGAAGGTCTGGTGACGCGTGCCCCCGGGCCCTGTGAGATCGTAGCCATAAGGCGAGACGGAGGGCGGCAGCAGCGTCTCGACGCCATAGCGGTTCACGGTCTGGAACTCCCCGCGGTAGTTGTAGATTGTGCGATTTTGATCGGCGAAGGTGAAGCGCTGGTTCGTGGAGCTGAGGCGGTTGAGGCCGGGGAGCGCGACGGTGCCGTCGGTGAGCGGCTGGCCGGCGTCCTGCCACGCGGTGATTTGGTCTTGGCCGTTCCAGCCGAGGGTGAGGTTGTTGTCCATGCGCCCCTTCTCGTAGGAGACGTGGACGGTGGTGAACTTGAACGGCTGATACGCCGCCGCGACGGTCCAACGCGCCTGGTCGTTAAAGTCCCAGTGACGCCAGCCCTGGGAATTCTGATAGAGGCCGAGCAGCCGCACCGAGAGTGTCTTCGGAATGAGCACCCGATTGTAGTCGGCCTCGTAACGCTCGTAGCTCCACGAGCCGAACATCGACTTGAGCGTGGTGCGGGTGCGCGAGAGGTTGGCCTTCTTGCCGCTGAGGGAGACGAGGCCGCCGGCCTGGCCGAGGCCGAAGAGGATGGAGTTGGGCCCACTCGCAACCTCGGCACGCTCGACGTTGTAGAGATCGACGGGGACGCTCGACTCGACGAAATCGCGCGAGGCACCGGCGGGCGAGCCGCGCATGCGGAAATTGAAATCGTTGCCATCGGCCCCGCGGCCGGAGGGGTTGTTGAAGCCCGCGTTGGAGTCCTCGACGTCGACCTCAATATTGGTCGCGTGCGCAAGCATCTCCTCGAGGTTGGTCGCGGCGATGTCGGCGAGAAATTCGGGCGTGAACGCGGAGACGGCGGCGGGCGTATCCTTGAGCCGGGAGTTGAGGCGTGAACCGCTCGTGGTGTTGCCGGCTTGGTAACCGGAGTCGTCCTCGGCGCGCACTTCGAAGAGCGAGAGCTCGACGGGCGTGGAGTTTTCCGCGCGCGGCGCGGGAGCAGGCGCCGCGGGAATAGGCGCGGTTTGCGCCCGAGAGGTGACAGAAAAAACAGCGAGCACACTCGCGATTACGGCGAGGCACGCTCGGGGCAACAAACCGAATGCTGGCTGGATCATGGTAGGAGGAGATGGTGGTGCGAACGCGAAAGGTCGGGCGGAGACACTCCACCAAGGGGAACAAGACCCAAGGGCCGCGTCCCGCGCAAGACTCCAGGCCGAGCTTTCGCGTTCTCGAAATCGGTGCGTTGCGCTCCGTCGTCGCCAGCGCGATCGCGAGCCGGAGCCACCACGCGCCTTGCCGCGTACACCACAACCCTGTCCACTCCGGGCTACACATGGATGCCCACGCCCGAGCCCGCGAACTCATCGATGCCGCCCACGCCGCCGACCCGGCCCGCGCCCCCGACGGCCGCGCCGCCGAGCTCGTTTACGGCGAACGCGTCGAGGCATGGGTCGCGCGCCTGGTCCCCGACGCGTCGCCCGCGTTGCGCCTCGCCGCGCGCAGCCAACACCTCGAACGCTGGCTCACCCCGCGCGCCACCTTTCCCGAGGGCAAAGTCGGCTACCTCACCTGGCGCCGCTCGCTCTATGTCAAACAGGCCGCCCGCGCCCGCGCCCTCCTGCTCGAGGCCGGCGTCGCCTCCTTCGAAGCGGACGACGTCGCCACCTGGGTTTCGAAAACCGGTCTAAAAACCAACCCCGGCACGCAAGCCCTCGAAGACGCGGCCGTGCTCGTATTCTTGGAAAACGAGATCTCCTCCTTCGCCGCCCAACACGCCGATTACCCGCGCGAAAAATTCGTCGATATTCTCCGGAAGACTTGGCGCAAACTCAGCCCCGCCGCGCAACAGGTCGCACTCACGCTCGAACTCCCGCCCGCCATCGCCGCCCTCGTGCGCGATGCGCTCGCGAGTTCCTGAGCTCCCTTTCAGTTCATCCCTCGCCAGTACGAGCGCGGCCCACTTGACCATGCCGTGCCCGCGCACGAGCGTGCGCTCGGTTTTCGATCAGGGCTCCTCATTCCTACCGCGTAAGTGGTTGAGAAAGTTCACGCAGGGCGGTGGGGAGATGGCGTTGATTGCGCAAGACGAAGGCCGGGGCGCATTTTTGCGGGTGGCGCCGGCGCCACCAGATGAGGACGAGGCCGCGCAGCA
>CAMCHO010000025.1 GCA_945874455.1 Opitutus sp. GAS368
CGACGGTGGTGGCGCGCGGGGCGCGGTACCTCGAAGCACCGTTTAGCGGGAGTAAGCCGGCGGCGGAGCAGAAGCTCTCCGTGTTTTTCTTGGGTGGCGACGCTGCGCTGATCGCGGAGCTCGAGGCACTGCTCGCGCTCGTTTCGGCGCACCGGTTTGTGATCGGGACGCCGGCCCAGGCAGCGGCGTTTAAGCTGGCGACGAACCTCAATATCGCCGCGCAGATGCAGGGTTTGGTGGAGGCGATCACGATGGCGCGGCGGGCGGGAATCAGCGACGACGTTTTTTTCTCGGTGCTCGCCAAGCACACGAGCTACTCACCGCTGGCGAAGCTGAAGGAGCCGAAGCTGCGCGCGGAGGATTTCGCGCCGCAATTTTCGGTGAAGCATCTGCACAAGGATCTGCGGCTGGCGTCGGACATGGCGGGTTGCACGGATTTTCCCCTGCTGACGATGTTGCGGGAAACGTTGCGCACGGCGGAGGCGCGCGGGCTGGGGAATGAGGACATATCCGCAGTCATCAAGCTGCTCGCTGAGCGTTAAGGGCAAGAACGCGTTTGCGCGAAATGAGCGGGCGACTAGGGTCCGCGCTCATGAGCGATTTTTTGCAGGCGGGGCAAATCACCGAGGCGACGCAGGCTTTGGGGCGGCTGCGCGCCAACATGCGCGTGACGATCAAGGGCAAAGACGAGGTGGTCGAGCATGTGCTCGTGTGCCTCGTGGCCGGCGGGCATTTGTTGATCGAGGATCTGCCGGGAGTCGGTAAGACGACGCTGGCCTACTCGCTTGCGCGGTCGATGGACTGTGTGTTTTCGCGCGTGCAGTTCACGAGTGATTTGCTGCCGAGCGATGTGACCGGGGTGGCGATCTACGACGAGACGATCAAGGAGTTTGTATTCAAGAAAGGGCCGGTGTTCGCGAATGTCGTGCTGGCCGATGAGATCAACCGCGCGACGCCAAAAACTCAGTCGGCATTGCTCGAAGTGATGGATCGCGCGAAGGTGACGGTGGATGGCCAGGCACACGCGGTCGGGTCACCGTTTATGGTGTTCGCAACGCAAAATCCCGTGGATTACGAAGGGACGTTTCCGTTGCCGGAAAGCCAAATGGACCGGTTTCTTATGCGGCTGCAGATGGGTTATCCACAGGCGGTCGATGAGCTGGAAATTTTGAGAACCCAGCGCGGTGGTTATGATGCGATCGCGCTCAATCCGGTAGTCACACGGGGAGAGGTGGTGAAGCTCCAAGCGTTGGCGCACGGGGTGTTCGTCGAGGACAGCGTGCTCGATTACGTCCTGAAGATTGTGACGGCGACGCGCACGGAGTCGGAGTTTCGGGCCGGCGTGAGTGTGCGCGGCGGGCTGGCGTTGCGCACGGCGGCGCAGGCGCGGGCGTTAGTGAAAGGGCGCGATTTTGTGTTGCCCGAGGATGTCGCGGAACTTGTGTCGGCGGTGCTGGCGCACCGCCTGGGTTTGGTGCGGCAGACCAGTGATACTCTCGAAGAGCGGCGCGCGGTGGGTGCGGTGTTGAAGCGGATAGTGGCGGCGATTCCCACGCCGGCGTGAACGGACAGGCAGAGCTCCCCGTTGAACGCGCAACGCTTAATTTTTAACGTTTAACACCCGATGGATGGAACCGGCACTTCAGCGTTGGGCGTGGAGCGTCCCGCGTTAGACGTTCTGCGCGATGGCGCAGAGTGGGCTGGGCCGGGCGTGGGGGGCGGAACGCGGCGGAAGTTTACATGGAGCGCGCTGTTGTGGGCACTCGTCCACCCGCAGCGGGGGCATCGGATCGTGCCGACGCTGCCGGGTGTGCTCCTCATCGGGCTGTCCATCGGCATCGGCACGGCGGCGTATAATTCATCGAACAATATTTTGTTTATCACGCTCTCGTTGCTGTTGGCGTGTTTGATTTTGAGCGTCGTCTTGGGGTGGCTGAATTTGCGGGGCGTGGCGTGGCGGCTACGTTTGGCGGCGCCGTTGCGGGTGGGGCGCGAGGCGGTGGTGGCGTTGGAATTGAGAAACCGAAAGGCGTTTTTACCGACGTATGGGCTGTGGTTCGAGCTGGCAGCACGCGCAGTCGAGATGGGCGTGCGGCAGCGGGCCGAGTCGACGGTCACAGGGCGGGGTCTCAACGTACGCGAGCTGTTAGCGAAGGCGGACGCCGCCGTGACGCGCGGACGACTGGGCTTGCGGACGCGCCTCGAGCCCCAGGGCGACGCTCGGCTGGAGTGGGGGTGCAAGCCGGGAAAACGCGGTTTGCTGCGGGTGGAGCTGACGTGCGTGGCGTCGCTTTTCCCTTTTGGGTTTTTGAAAAAAGAAATCGGTACAGCGTTGTGCGCGGAGGCGGTGGTGTGGCCGGCGGCGGTGGCGTATCAGGTCCACGCGATGGCGGCACCTCGTCGACAAGCGGGCGGCCCCAGGATGGCGCGGGCGGGAATAGGCGGAGATTTGTACGCCCTGCGGCGTTACGCGGCGGGGGACTCGCACCGGTTAATCCACTGGAAGGCGAGCGCGCGGACGCGGACGTTGTTGGTGCGGCAATTTGCGGCGGAGACTGCGGAGGGATTCTCGCTCTGGCTGCGGACCGATGTAGCCGTGTGGGCGCGTCCAGAACAGTTTGAATTACTCGTGAGTTTTTGTGGCACGCTGGCCGAGGATTTTTTCCGGGCGGGTCGGCTGACAGGTTTGGCGATTGATGGAGAGGCTCCGGTATCCGTCCGGCGAGTGCACGATGTGGAAGCGTTCTTGGATCGGTTGGCGACCGTGCGTTGCGCGGAGGGTGACGGACAAACGGCGATGGCGCCGGGGAACTCGCGGGAGCTTGGGGAGCTGCGCGGGCGAAAAAATGTGATGACGTTTGAGCCGGACGGAACGCGTGGCGTGGTGGCGCTGGTCGACGGGGAAAGGGCGGCGTCGATATGAGTGCGCGAGGAGCACGCGAACCGGTGACACGTGCCGTGCCCAGGGTCGTCGCGAGACGGCCACAGCTGACGCAGGAAGAGTTACACCAAGTGAAATGGATGCTTGGCGGCGTGCTCACGTTGCTGGCGGTGTGGACCGTTTTCTACATGGACGTGGCAGCATGGTCGCTGATGGTGGCAACGACGCTGACGACTCTGGCGGCGCTCGTGTGGCCGCGTTTGCCTGCCCGCGTGCCGGAGCTCGCGCACACGCTGGCGTTTCCGGTCATTGTGGCCTTTTTTGCCGGTGATCTTTGGCTGACGTCGGAGGTGCTGCCAGGGATGGTACGGCTGGGGATGTTTCTCTTAATGTATCGAGGAATAAGTTACCGTCAACGACGCGACGATCTTCAGGTGATCGTGCTCGGGCTTTTTTTGATCGTAGTCGCGGGGGTGTTGACGGTGTCGCTTTTGTTTGCGGTGCAGATCTTCATCTACACAGGGTGTGCGCTGGGGTTTTTGCTCGTGATCACGTTGACCGAGTCGCTGGAGGGCGGACAAAAGCCGGGGCCGCACAAAGCCGGAGACTTGCCGACGTGGGCGGCGCACGCGGACTGGGGCCGGCTGTTTCGGCGTTTGCGTGAAGTGGCGGACTGGCGAGTGGTCACGCTAGGCGGGGTGCTGTTTGCGGGAGTGTTGGGTCTGTCGGCCGTGTTGTTCCTAGCGCTTCCGCGGTTCCAATGGGAGAACAGTCTGTTTTCAGACCGTTACGTTGCGAAGAAGGCGCGGTCAGGGTTCAGCGACTCAATCAAGGTTGGTGATGTGTCCGAGATCATTCAGGACACGAGCGTGGCCTTGAGTGTAGACGTGTCGGATCGAAGCCAGGTGCCGATGGCGCCGTATTGGCGGATGGTGGTGCTCGACGAGTATCGTGACGGTACTTTTCGGTTTTCGGCGGGGCTCAAGAGAGAAGCGCTGGGCAAGGATCGCACGGACACGGCCTTGCGGGGAGAGGCGCGCCCGCGGAGGGGCGAGGCGGTTTTCTGGACGTTTTACCTCGAGTCCGGGGTGAGTCGCTACCTGCCGCTGCTGGGCGAATTTGAACGGGTGCAGTTTCGTGAGCCGCAGAATTTTCAATACGCGGCCGAGTTGAACGTGGTGGCGCTGCGGAATGAGCCGGTCTCGATGACCGCCTACCGTGTGGAAAGTATGGATACGTCGGGGATACTGCGCGATCCGGCGTTTGCCCGGCGCTGGCAGGAGCGTGATCCCGCGGTGGCGCCAAGGATGGTGATGCAACGGCGCGTGGGAGTGGGCGATTCGGATCGGACCCGGCTGGAGCAAATCGTGGCCGAGATTGCGATGGGTGGGCCAGGGCTGGCGGCTGAGGAATTTACGCGGCGGACCGAAGAGTGGCTGAGGAAGAACCACGCCTATTCGCTGTCGCCCCGAGTGCCTGGGGGCGAGGGGGATCCACTGGTGCGCTGGCTGGTTTCACACGAGGCGGGGCATTGCGAGTTGTTCGCGGGGTCGTTCGTGCTGCTGGCGCGGACGGCCGGATTTCCCGCCCGGGTAGTCACCGGATTTCGGGGCGGCACGTGGAACGGTTTCTCCAATCACATTACTATTCGCAATTCTGACGCCCATGCGTGGGCGGAGATATTTGATGAGTCGACCGGGGCATGGGTGCGGGGAGATGCGCTCGGTGTCGCGGCGCCGGCCGAGACGAGCGAAGCGCAGCGGGAGGCAGCGTGGGTGCGGCGGATGGACCGGAGTTGGTCGGCGCGTTTTGACAGCCTGCGGATTTTTTGGTATCGGCGTATCGTGAACTTCGATCAGCGCTCGCAAGTTGAGGCGCTCCGCGCGGTGAAGATGGCGACGCAAAACTCGGGCAAGCGGCTGCGCGAGGCGGTCGAGCAGCTCGGCGCTGACCTAAAGGCGTGGCTGTCGGCTCCGTGGGACGGGGTGCGGGTGATCAAGTCGGGAGCCGTAGTCGCGCTGGCGGGCGGAATGACCTGGTGGTGGATCGCGGTGGGGCGAGGATTGGTGCGCGGGTGGTGGCTCTGGCGCGGGGGGCGACGATCAGATCCGGTTCGGCTGTTGGCGGGACGATGGCTCGGCGAAATGGCTGGTTATCGCTCGGCGAGCGGCGAATCGAGGGAACTGCCGGAGCTGGTGGCGGAATTACAACGGGTGCGTTTCGGACCGCGGGAGACATGGCCGGAGCCGGAGGGCGTGTTTCGGCGCGCGAGGCGGGTCTCGCGCGAGGTGCGCCGCCAACGGCGAGCGGCGGGCTAGTTTTACAGCGTCACCGCTGCTCAAGAAGCGCCCGGAATTATTTGTCACGTATTACGTGACAAACGCTCCGTGCGGCCTCGTGAAAAGTGTCACGGATTACGTGACACTTGCGTCGTTTCGCTTCCGGAGACTTGTCACGTATTACGTGACAAACGCTCCGCGCGGCGTCGTGAAAAGGGTCACGGATTACGTGACAGAGTATTACGTGAAAATCGCATCGTTTCGCTTCCGGAGACTTGTCACGTATTACGTGACAAACGTTCCGTGCGGCCTCGTGAAAAGTGTCACGGATTGCGTGACATAGTATTACGTGAAAATCGCATCGTTTCGCCTCTGGGCACTTGTCACGGATTACGTGACAAACCCTCCGCGCGGCGTCGTGAAAAGGGTCACGGATTACGTGACAGAGTATTACGTGGCCCTCGCATCGTTTCGCCTCCGGGCACTTGTCACGGATTACGTGACAAACCCTCTAGAAATGGCTGGGTTTTCTTCGCGAAGTTAACAGGGTGTGGGCTACTGTCCCTTGGCGGGCTGGAACGGGGAGGTGGCGGCGCGATTCTTCTTTTCGAAATATTTTTTTAGAATCGCACTGGCGACCGGGCCGGCATTGCGGCCGCCGCCAAATTCTTCCCCGGGCGTATCGCCTTCGAGGGCGACGGCGATGGCGATTTCGGGGTTTTCCACGGGGGCAAAGCAGATGAACCAGGCAATGTTAATCATGCCGGCCTTAGTGCTGACCTGCGCGGTGCCCGTCTTTCCAGCGATGCGCACGCCAGGGACGCGCTGGATTTCAACAGTCGTAAGGTTGCGAGCGGTGCCCCTGGGCGGAAGAGTGCAGGCTTCCATGCCCTCGATGAGGGCGGCGCGTTGTTCGGGCGTGAGACCGATGGATTCAGATTTTTGACGCGGTCGGTTGGGCTGATGGATCAAAGTCGGTTGGGTGAAGACCTCGCCACGCGCGACCGAGGCAGTGAAGCAGGCCATCTGGAGGGGCGTGACGAGGACGAAGCCCTGCCCCATCGACATGTTGGCGGTGTCGCCGGGGAACCATTTTGCGTTTTTCGCGCGCTCTTTCCAGGCGTTGTCGGGCACGAGCATGCCGCGGGTCTCGCCGGGGAGTTCGATGCCGGTGCGGCGGTCGAAGTGGAAACGGCGCGCCTCTTCGGCGAGGCCTTCGGGTTTGGTCAGCCAGCCCGCTTCATTGAAGTAGAGGTCACAACTCTCCGCGATGGCCTCGCGGAGGAGTACATTGTGGTGATGGCCGAGGCCATTGTAACAGACGAAGCGGTGATTGAATTTTTGGAGAAAGCCGTCGCAGTCGATAATCGGCGCGTCGGGGGTGATCGCTCCGCGACGCAGGGCGGCGATGGAGGTGAGGATTTTGTAGGTCGAGCCTGGTGGGTAAAGGCCGCTGAGGGCGCGGTTGAACTCGCCGCCTTGGGCCTGAATCGCGGCGTAGGTGGCGTTGCTGACGCGGGGCGAGAAATCGGTGAGGTTATAGTCGGGCTTGCTGACGAGGGTGAGCACTTCGCCGGTGGTAACATCGATGGCGACGGCGGCGCCGATTTGATCGCCGATGGTTTGCTCGGCCGCAAGTTGGAGGTCGATGTCCAAGGAGCTGACCAAGTTTTTTCCTTGGAGGGGCAGTCGTTTCTCGAGTGGTGGGTTGACCTTGTAGCCGGCGGGATCGACGCGGAAAATGGTGCCGCCGGCCTCACCTTGGAGTTGGCTGTCGAAGGTTTTTTCCAAGCCGTCTTTACCGATGGTGCCCTTCATTTTGAAGGTGGCGAGATCTTCGCCGGGGAAGTCCTCGACGTTGAGTTCTTCGTTCACGCGGACGAAGCCGAGGGCGTGGGCGGCGCCGGAGCCGAAGGGGTAATGGCGCGTGCTGGAGGTGTAGACTTGCAGCGGCGAGCGGACCGGGAGGCCCTCGATCAGGCGGGCGTATTCCGGTCCGGTGAGATCATCGATGAGCTTGTAGGGCAGGAGCAGTTGGTCGCCGAAGTGGCGCGCGAGGGAGGCTGCGTCGACTTTTTCGGAACGGCCGATGATGGTGTTCACCTCGTCGAGGTAGCGCTGCACGACGCTGACGCGGCTCATGCGGGAAAAAGGCATTTCGCGCAGGGCGGCCTCGGGCATATCGGACTTGCCGTAGTTTTTCTTGATGATCCGCGCTTCGCTCAGGAACTCGGACTTGAGTTCATCGAGATAGAGCACGACGGAAAAGCGTGGACGATTGCCGACGAGGACCGTGACGCCGTCCCGCGCATAGATGTTCCCGCGCGGGCCGGGCACGAGGACGCGGCGCTGACTCTGCACGCGCTCGCGCTCGTGGTAGGTTTCAGTTTTAAACAGCTGTTGATAGGCGAGGCCGCCGGTGAGAATCAACAGCAGGACGGCGAGGGCGAAATAGAAGGAAATCACTCGCGGGTCGTAACCCTTATGGGACTCAAGGAGAGTGCCAGAGTGCTCTAAGGGATTGGACTCGGACGTGGGCATCGGGCTAGGGGGTGAGTTCCCGGGTGGTGCCGGTGAGCACGAGGGCGCGGTGTTGCAGGGCGAAAAACCACGGGGCGATTAGGGAGAGGAAAACTTGCGAGCAGACGAGATCGGCGATCAGACGTGGCCAAGCGGCGGCAGGGGCCGGTGAGCGGGCGATTTGGATAAAGGAAAACACGAGGAAGAGGGCGAGATTGGTGAGGAGCGCGACGAGCAGGCGCGCGATGGTGTCGTCACGAGGCAGCCGATCACGAAGGTGGAAGATTACGGCGTGGGTGGCGGCGAAGAGCAGCGTATGCGTGCCAAAATCCACGGGCGAATTGGCATCGCAGAGGAGACCGCTGAGGAGAGACGCACCGAGGCCTGAACGCAACGGAAGCTTCAGCGCGGCGAAGATGACGAAAAGGCTGCCGACAAAAAGATACACGCGCAGTTCGGCGAGCGCGTGATTCACCTGCGCGACGAGCGTCCAGAGGAGGAGCAGCGTGAGGGCGGTGACGAGGGAGAGGCGCACAGGGGGAATTGGGGAGCGGAGGGGTGAGAGTCGGGCGTCGCAAGAAGGAGAGAAGGCGAAGAGAGCGTGGGGCTTTTCTAAACGTCAGTCTGCAACGCCCGACGTGGTTGCTACTCTGGAGTCAGCGGCACCAGCACGGTGACCTCGGTGAGAGAACCGAGGCGTTCATCGAGTTTCACTTCGCCGGTCTTGAAGAGGCCGTCGGTGCTCAGCTCGACCTTGGTTACAGATCCGATTGTGAGTCCGGGTGGAAAGACGCCACCGAATCCGGACGTGACAAGGCGTTTCGGAGCGGAGGCACTGGCGAAGGTGTCCAGTGGTACGAGCTCCACGATCCCCATCGGTGGGCCGAAGGTGGGGTTGATCCCGCCCTGATAACTCATCACGTGATTTTCGCCCTCGACGATGCCGGCGAGGCGGACGTTGGGGCTGCTAATGAGTTCGACTACGGCGGTCGTGGCATAGACCTCCGTCACGCGACCGACGACTCCGCCGCTGAACACGACGGGCGAGCCGGCGGTGAGGCCGAAGTTTTTCCCTTTGCGCAGTACGATGCGCTGCCACCAACCGGAAAAATCGCGGCGGGCGACGCGGGCGTGTTCGAGCCGGTAATTATTGTACGTGGGCAACCGGAGGAGTGATTCGAGACGCTCAAGGCCGGCTTGGAGTTCGGCGTTTTGTTGGACGGCAAACTCGTAGGAGGCGTTGATGCGAGCGAGGTCGCGACCGGCGACGATGAGTTCGTGGTTAGAGTGGAGGCGGAGGGACCAGTATTCCTGAAGACCGCGTGCGTAGTCGGCGGCGACGGTGACCGGTGCGGTGAGTTCAAAAAAACTCGCGCGGGCAAATGACTTCAGGCCGACCGGCACGAAGAGCCAGGCGACGACGACAAAGCCGAGGGTGGCAAACGGTTGGTGGGTGGCGAAGCGGCGGAAGGGCACGGGCGGAGCGATTTATTTGCCCACGGAACACGGGGAAGACACGGAAAATGTTTCCGGCGGTCCGGAGTGTAAAAAACCAGCACGGGCTGAAGCACCGCGCTACATCGCCAGACTCACGCGTTCTGCATTAGCCACGACAGGTCGTTAAGGACCGCGCCGGTGCCGTTGGCGACGGCGGAGAGCGGGTCTTCACTCACCGTCACCGGGAGGCCGGTCTTCTCGCTCAGCAGTTTGTCGATGCCCCGGATAAGGGCGCCGCCGCCGGCCATCACAAAGCCACGGTCTACGAGGTCGGCGGAGAGCTCAGGGGGGCAGCGTTCGAGGGTCACACGCACGGCGTCCACGATGTGCGAGATGGTGTCGGCGAGGGCTTCGCGAATTTCTTGGGACGTAATGTGAATGGTCTTGGGCAGGCCAGCCACGGAGTCGCGACCTTTTACCTCCATGGTAAGTTCTTCGTCGAGCGGATAGGCGGAGCCGACGCGGCATTTGATTTCCTCAGCGGTGCGCTCACCGATGAGAAGATTATAGGCGCGCTTCATGTAGTCGATGATGGCGCTGTCCAATTCATCGCCGGCAACGCGGATCGATTTCGAAAATACAATGCCGTTGAGCGAAATGACGGCGATCTCGGTGGTGCCGCCGCCGATGTCCACGATCATGTTGGCCGCCGGTTCATCGATGGGGAGTCCGACGCCAATGGCGGCGGCCATGGGCTCGGGAATTGTAATGACGTCGCGGGCGCCGGCGTGCATCGCGGATTCTTTGACGGCGCGTTTTTCCACTTCGGTGATGCCCGAAGGAATGGCGATGACGACGCGGGGCGGAGCGCGAAACGAACCGCTCGAAACCTTGCGGATAAAGTAGCGGAGCATCGCTTCGGTGACATCGAAGTCGGCGATGACGCCGTCTTTCATCGGACGGATCGCGGTGATGTTACCGGGAGTGCGGCCGAGCATCTTTTTCGCTTCGTCGCCGACGGCGCGGACTTTGCGGGTGACGGTGTCGAGGGCGACGACCGAGGGCTCGCGCAAGACGATGCCCTTGTCTTTCACGTAGACGAGCGTGTTAGCGGTGCCGAGGTCGATACCGATGTCGTTGGAGAAGTAGCCGAAGATGTTGGCCATGATTACGTGAGCGGGAGAGCGGGTGACGGCGTTGCCGCCGACGGAACCGAATCGCCGGGCGGAGGGGGTGTCAACGAGGGAAACGGGTAGGGTGGAGGAACGAGGTAGCTTGACGGGAGTCCGGCAGCGGACGTCTCCTTTGGCCGGCGTTCGTATGCACGGAATTCATTTTATCCAAGATCTCGCGGTGGTGCTCGTCGTGGCTGGCGTGGTGGGGTGGTTGTGCCAGCGGATCGGGTTGTCTGTCGTGGTCGGGTTTCTCGTAGCTGGGATCGTAGCGGGACCGAAATCCCCAGCGTTCGCGTTGGTGCAGGACGCGGCGAGTATCGAGACTCTGGCGCAGGTGGGTCTGATCTTTCTGATGTTTGCCATAGGGCTCGGGTTGAGCCTGCGGAAGATGCGGCGGCTGGGGCCGGGGCTGATGTTGGCGACGTTTGGCGGGGCGATCGTGATGTATTATCTCTCGCGGCTGTTGGGGGCTGCGCTCGGTTGGTCGAGCACGGAAGGGCTTTTTCTGGCGGGTATGCTGATGGTATCTTCGTCGGCGATCATTGGGAAAATATTGCACGAGACCGGGGCCAATCACGAGCGCTCGGGCCAACTCGCGATGGGGATTTCGGTGCTCGAGGATGTGGTCGCGGTGGTGATGCTGACGCTGCTGAATTCGGTCGTAAAGATCGACGCCGGGGGAGGCGGGCAAGTGGCCCGAACGTTGTTTCAACTCGGGGCGTTTGTGGTTCTGGCGGGTGTGTTGGGGCTGCTGCTGGTGCCGTGGTTGCTGAAGCGGATGAGCATCGCGGCGGACGAAGAACTGCAAACGCTCGGAATGGCGGCGCTGCTTTTTGGGATGGCGGTCGTCGCGGTGCAGGCGGGCTACTCGCCGGCGCTCGGGGCTTTTTTATTGGGCACGATCATCGCCGAGACCTCGCACCGGCATCAAGTGGAGCGGACGTTTGAAGGGATGAAGAAAATCTTTAGCGCGGTTTTTTTCGTGGCGATCGGAATGCAAATCGACGTGTACGAGCTTTGGGGAGCTGCCGGGTTAATTGGAGGGATCGCGGCTTTCACCTTGGTGGCGAGACCTCTGGCGGTGACCAGCGCGCTGGCGCTGAGTGGCACGCCGCTCAAGGATGCGTTGCGCACGGGGTTGACGGGGACGCCGATCGGTGAGTTTTCGTTCATTATTGCGCAACTTGGGGTGACCATGGCCGTGGTGCCGCCGCGGTTTTATCCTATGGCGGTCGGGGTATCCTTGGTGACGACGCTGATCGCGCCGATGTTGACGCGGCATTCGGAAAAAATCGCGGATGCGATACTGCGGCGGCAGCCCCGTTGGCTTGCGGATTGGGGCGGCGCATACCTTGGTTGGCTCGATGGACTCCAGCAGCGGAGTTCGCGTAATCTTTTGTGGCAGCTCAGTCGCAGGCGACTGATCCAGGTGGGCGTCGGCATGTTGTTCGTGAGTGGCGTCGTCGTTTTTTCAGGACAGTTTTTTTCGATGGCTGAGGCGTGGATCGGCCGCGACCGACTCTTTCCGCGCGATCTCGAGTTGTTCTTTGGGGCGACGCTGGTGCTATTGATTCTGGCTCCGTTGGTGGCGATTTGGCGCAATGTCTCGGCCATGGCCATGCTCTACGCGGAGGTTTCGACGAACGGGCACCCGCATGCTCAGCGGCTGCGCACCTTGGTGGAAACCGTGCTGAAGATCATCGCGGGAGGAGGGATGTTTGTGTGGCTCGCGGCGATCCAGCCCGCGGAAGGCCAAGGGCAATGGCTCTTGCTGTTTAGTGCGGTGGTCGCGGGGGTGGCGTTACTGATTCTGCGGCGAAAGTTGATCTACTGGCACAGTGAGATGGAGGTCGAGCTGATGAGCGTGATTGAGACGGGGGACACCAAGATGACCGCTACGACCGCGCCCTGGCTCCAGCCCCACGGGGAGTGGAATCTACACATGATCGACTGCACCTTGCCGGACCTAGCGGATTGCCAGGGAAAGAAAATTTCCGAGCTCGGACTGAGGAGCCACTTTGGTTGCTCGGTGGTGGGTATTGAGCGACAAGGATTCATGATCCCGTTGCCTCCGCCGGAGGCGGTGTTGTTCCCGCGCGACAAGGTGTTGTTGTTGGGCACGTCGGAGCAGGTCACTGCGGGCAAGGCATTTCTCGGAGTGGTGTCGGGTGCGTCGGGAGCGGATTCGCTGTTTGAGGAAGTGCGCATGGAGGCGATGATGGTGCCGCGCTGGAGTTGCGCGGAGGGCCGCACCTTGGGTGAACTCTCGCCGGCTCAGATCCACGGGGTGCAGATCGCGGGAGTAAATCGCAACGGGCTGCGGGTGCTCAACCCGACGGCAGCGGAGAGCCTGCGTTCGGGGGATGAGTTGCTGGTGCTCGGGGCACCGATGCAGATTGCGAAGTTCAAGATTTGGCTGCGGGAGCGCGCGGAAGAGCAGCCGGCCGCGCTCAATGCGGACCCAAAATAAAAAAACGCGCCTCAAAGGGGCGCGTTGGGGAAACTTCAGGGTGAGCGCGCGAGGCGCTGACGAGTACTTAGTTGGCGCCCTGGGTCTTGATAGGGTCGACCTTCTTGGCTTCGGGTGCGGCGGCAGTTTTTACTTCTTGATCGTCTTCC
Source organism: Opitutus sp. GAS368 (assembly GCA_945874455.1). GTDB lineage: Bacteria > Verrucomicrobiota > Verrucomicrobiia > Opitutales > Opitutaceae > GAS368. The sequence continues at coordinate 12,912 of CAMCHO010000025.1, forward strand.
TTGGACGATTTCTTGAATTCCTTGATCGACTGCCCGAGGCCCTTGGCGAGCTGGGGGAGCTTGGAACCGCCAAACAACACGAGAAGAATGACGAGTATAACAATGAGTTCGGTCGGCCCGAGGCCCATGATGCCGATGGTTGTAAGCGAGGTCATAAGAAAATAAAGCTAGGCGGCAGTCGTGAGCTGTAAAGACGGAAAGCGATGCCGTTACTTCGCGTGAAACACAACCTCGTCGCCTAGCTTTGGTTGACCGGAGATAATTTGTGTGCCGAGCGTGCGCCCGCGGTTGTAGCGGGAGGTGCGTACGCGCCCGGTCTCGCGCAGATCGTCCGAGCGTACGATGAGTTCGCCACCCGCGACGAGCGCGGCGGCGGGCGTAGTCGTGGTGAGGCTGACGAACGCGAAGCCACGCGCGGTATCGACCGCCACGATACGGCCAACGATCTTATGCGGGCTAAGGGTCAGTGCGTCGGCCGGGGGAAGTATGGCGGCGGCTGCGGCGCTGCGGCTTGCCGGGGTCGTCGTCGCGGTGCTGCAGCCCGGCACAAAATAAATCACCGCCAGCAGCGTGAGCAGTCTGGCAGTGAGAGACATGACGCAAGTCGGAGAGGGCGTCGCGGCTTCCGATTGGGTCAGAGCTTGGGCTTGGGTTTAGGAAGCCCGATGCCGCCAGGGAGACTGCCGGGGCTCTGGGGGCTGGCGGACGCGATCCCAGGAGCGGCGGGCGCATCGCCCGGCCGTGAGGTCGCGGCAATCTTCATTAAATTTTGGGCGTTATCGATCTGCTCGGCATCGAAGAAGCCATGGAGTTGGCGAATACGCGTCGGGTGACGCATTTTCCGCAGCGCCTTGGCCTCGATTTGGCGGATGCGTTCGCGGGTGACTTTGAATTGTTTGCCGACCTCTTCGAGCGTGCGGCTGTAGCCGTCGACGAGGCCGAAACGGAGGGAGAGTACGCGGCGCTCGCGCTCGGTGAGGGAGTCGAGGACGTCGACGATCTTTTCGCGGAGGAGCGAATAGGCCGTCATGTCGTAGGGGTTTTCCGCGGACTTGTCCTCGATGAAATCGCCGAACGAGGTGTCGTCGCCGTCGCCGACCGGTGACTGGAGTGAGATGGGCTGCTGCGCCATCTTCATGATTTGCTGCACGCGTTCGACGGGCAAATTCATCTCGTCGGCCACTTCGTCGGGTGTCGGCTCGTGGCCGTATTCCTGCAGGAGTTGTTTTTGCACCTGCATGACCTTGTTTAAGGTCTCGATCATGTGGACTGGGATGCGGATGGTGCGGGCCTGATCGGCGATCGAGCGGGTGATGGCCTGGCGGATCCACCACGTGGCGTACGTGGAGAATTTGTAGCCGCGGCGATACTCGAATTTTTCGACGGCCTTCATGAGGCCCATGTTGCCCTCTTGAATGAGGTCGAGGAAGGAAAGGCCGCGGTTGGTGTATTTCTTGGCGATCGAGATCACGAGGCGGAGATTTGCCTCGACCATCTCGGTCTTGGCTTTGTGGGCCTCGCGGACGTGGACGAAGGTTTGGTTGAACACGCGGAGCATCTCCTCAGGTGCGATGCGCTGCACGCCCTCGATTTGCTTCAGGCGGGCGTGAACGGGCTTCGTATCAATTGCGGCGTCCTTCTTGGTCTTCGGGTGCTTGGCCCGGTCCAACTGCGCATTGATTGCTTCAATCTCTTCGATCGTGGGGCGCAGTTGTTCAAGGTATTCTTCGTAGACCTTGAGTTTGAAGAAAAACTTGGAAAAGAACGCGCGGAGGACGGATTCGCGTTTCTTGAATTTCGACAGGACTTTCTTCCGTTCGGCCTCGGTTTTGGCCTTGAGATATTCGGCCCAAGCTTCGGCGGTCCCGGCTTCGGATTTCTGGGTGTTCTCGACGAGTTTCGGGAGGCTCTTGAAGTAGGCTTCGCGGGAGTCGATTTTCTTGTCGATGACGACGCGGTCGAAGCGCTCCTCACGGTTGAGCAGCTTGGCGCCGAGTGTGCCGATGTAGGAGCCGACGGCAGAGGCTTCAAACAGGGCGGTTTGCGCCTTCAGTTCGGCGTTTTCAATGCGTTTGGAGATTTCCACTTCCTGCTCGCGGGTGAGCAGCGGGACTTGCCCCATTTGCTTGAGATACATCCGGACGGGATCGTCGAGGATGTCGTTTTGGGAGGTGCGACTCTCCTCTTCTTCGGCTTCTTCCTGACGCGCCTTGTAGTCCTCAACCTGATCGGGCTCAAGAATTTCAATCTCTAGATTTTGGAGAATGGAGAGAACGTTGTCGATTTCCTCCTGATTCTCGACGGATTCGGGCAGCGCCTCGTTAATGTCGTCGAACGTGAGGTAGCCTTGTTCTTTGGAAAGGCGGATGAGGTTGCGGATTTTGTCGTTGATGCCTCCGGGTGTCGCATCGGCTCCCGGGAGGGCGCCCGCGCCGGTGGAGGGCGGGATTTTAGCGAGGACAGCCTCGACGGCTTCAGACTGGTCGGAATCAACGGAGACGGACTTGGCTTTGCGCGGCATAGGAATGGGAAGACGAAGCGAAAAAATGGTCAGGCAGAAGCCGCCAAAGAGATCGGTTGGCGGAGGAGGCGGTGTAGTTCGGAACGTTCTTTCAAGAGTGAAATTGGGTCAGATTCTATTTCCGCATGGGGGTTGGCCAAGGCAAGTTCTATTTGCCGGAGGCGCGGCTCCAGCGCCCGGGTGCGCAACTGCCGCAGACCCTCTTGGGCCACCTTAAGGGGATCTTCAAAACCGGGGGTTTCGAACAGCAAGCTCGCGACCATTGAGCGTTCGGCGTCGGTTTCGAGCAGGTTTTCGAGGTGATCCTTGCCGGGCCAGAGATCGTGTTCGAACTCACCGAGGAATCGGTTGAGGAGGGCACCGGCGGGGTGGCTCAGGTCGATCCAATCGTGGGGAAGGGAGTGGCTCAAAGGCTTGCCGATTGCTTCGAAGTGCAGGCAGAGTAAAAGGAGATCGCGCTCGGAGGTGTGGGCGGTGTGAGGGGTCGGAGGAGGGGCGGCGGGCACCGCGCCAGGCGGACGCGCGGCGGCCAACCGGTTTTGGCGTTGGAGAAAGGTCTGGAAATCCTTGTGGGCGGCAGCGAGTGGGAGCCGGAGATGGGCAGCTGTTTCGTTGACGAATTCGGAGCGGGTGACGGCGCTTTCGGCGTTGGCGATGATTTCGAAAACCGTTTGGGCGGCCCGTGATTTCAGCTCGGCGGACGCCGTAGGGGGATCGGGCAGGGCGGCGCGGCAGGCAAAGACCATGGCGCTTTGCGCGCCGCGGCGGACTTCGTCATATGCGGCGAGACCGCGCTCGAGGAAGAGCAGGTCGGGATCGACCTTGCTGTCGCCGGCCAGCGTGAGAAAACGGATTTCAAGGCCGGCCTTCAGGGCCATCGGCAGGAAACGCAACGCGGCTTTCTGCCCGGCACCGTCGCTGTCGAAAAAGCATTCCACTTGAGTGTGATAGCGTCGCATCAACACGAGCTGGCCTTCGGTGATCGAGGTGCCTTGGGGTGCGATGGCGGTTTTGAGTCCCACGGACCAGCAACGGAGGGCATCGAGTTGACCCTCGACCATGACGAAAGGTTTGCCCTCCCCGACGGCGGTGCGGGCGCGATCGAGGTTAAAGAGTAAATTTCCTTTCGTGAAAATCGGGGTTTCGGGGGAATTGACGTATTTGGCGTCCTTGGCGGGGTCGTCTGCGGGGGTGAGATCGGTTTGGCGCGCAGTGAATGCGCACACCCGGCCTTGGTGGTCGCGAATGGGAATCATCAGCCGACCGCGAAAGCGTGGGCGCAGCGATTGGAGCGTGATGGCGGCGTCATCGTAGACGAAAAATAATCCGCAGCGTCGCAACGCCTCCTCGGAGAATTTTCGCCGCATCATCGCTGCACCGAGCCCGCTGCCAGTCGCATCAGCGGCGCCAATCTTAAACTCGTCGGCCAGTTCGGCGGTGAAACGGCGCTGCTCGATCCACAGGTGGCGCATGGCATCGCCGGTCGTGTCTTTCGCCTTGAAGGCTTGGAAGTAATGTTCCGCGGCAGCATCGTGGAGGTCGAAGACTTCTTGCCGCAACGTGCGGTCCGCCGTGCTCGGACCGCCGGAGCCTTCTTCGTATTCAATCGGAATCCCGAAGCGCTTGCCGAGCGCCTCCACGGCTTCGGAGAAATTCAACTGCTCCGTTTCACGGACGAACGAGATGATGTCGCCGCTCTTGCCGCAGCCGAAGCAGTGGTAGTAGCCCTTGTCGGGATCGACATTGAACGAAGGTGTTTTCTCGTTGTGAAACGGGCACAGTCCCTTGAGGCGCGCCCCGCCCGCCTTGCGCAAGGTCACCATGCGCGCAACGACGTCAGCGAGATTGACTCGCAGCTTCAGGTCGCGGACGCAGGTGGGTTTGATGACGGGCATGGAGCAGAGAATGGTGGAGCAGGGGAGCGCTGCCCTCCATCGCTTGCCGCGAAGTGAGCCAAAAAGAATGCACTTTCAACTCACCGACTCGGCTGTCAAGTTCGCGCCTCTTTTACGAAGTTTCGCGGCATCCGAGGAAACTTCGCTCCATCTCGCACGACACACTCCACTATGCGTTTTCCCGTTCTCTCGTTTTTCTGTGCAGTCTTCTTGGCAGCCTCCCCGACGCTGCGCGCAGCGGCCCCCTCGCTCGCGGCCAAGGTGCCGCTGCCAGAGCCCGTGTGGCAGGCGACGCTCGCGGCGTTTGACGAGGCCAGCTACGCCAAGCAGGTCGAGTTGCTGATCGCCAACTACGAGAAGGTTTACGGCAAGAAGCTCGTCCCGGGATTGAAGAAGAAGGCCGGGCTGAAGGTCTATGCCGACTCAGGGCCGGGCATGGCGACGCCCGTGCCACTGGTGAAAGCTGTGATCGATGCGCTGGTGCGGCGGGGTTTCGACAACAAGGATATTTTTCTCGTCGGCCTGAACGCGCTGCGGCTCCGCATGACCGGTTACCTTCCCTCATTGGTCTCGGGAGCCACGCCCTTCAATGGCAACCCGGTCTACGTGCTCGAGTCGGGCCGGTATTATGATCCGGTTTGGTTTTACGACTCACCGTTGCCTCAGCGCTTCGATCCGATTTTTGCCGAGAAGCAGACGGAAGGCGTGGCGAACACGTCATCCAAAGATGAGGATCGGAAGAGTTTCCTCGCGACCCCGTTGTTTCTTGATGCTGATTTTTGGATCAATCTACCGGTCTACACCGACCACCCGACGCTGGGCGTCAACGGTGCGCTCGTTAATGCGACGCTCTGGAATGCGTCGAACACGGCGCGCTTTTTCCGCTCGCCGGCCAATGCGCCCGCAGCCGTGGCGGAGATGAGTGCGATTCCCGAGTTGCGGCAGACCTGGATGTTCACGCTCACGAGCCTGCAGCACTACCAATTCATCGGCGGACCGTTCTTCAATTCGCTTTACTCCAACTCGGAGCCGTTGCTGTGGTTGAGCACCGACCCGGTGATGCTCGATGCGCTCGTGCGCGAGCGGATGAATTCCCTTCGGAAGAAGGGCGGGTTCGTGGATATCTCCGACGAAATCCGGACCTTGGAGTTCGCCGAATCGCTCGGCGTCGGCTCGACGAAAACGAAGTTGGTGAAGATCATGCCGGTGGACTGAGGCGCGGATGGGCGCGGAGAAATCGTTGCCGAAGAAATTCCCGCTTGCGGCGCGGCAGACGCTGCGCCCCATTAAAGGGCGTTAACTGACATGACCTCCGCTGCCTATCTCCCGTTTCTGATTCAGGCCCTGCTCGCAGGGGGCATCACCGCGTTTATTATCGGCGCGAGCCATTTTTTTGGCCAACGGGCCAAGCACACGAAGATCAAAGACTCGGCCTACGAGTGCGGGATCTCGGATGCGGGCATCGTGCATACGCGGTTCTCGGTGAAATTTTACGTCACCGCGCTCCTCTTCATGCTGTTCGATTTGGAAATCGTGATTCTGGTGCCGTGGACATTTATTTATCGGGAGTTCCTCGCCAATCAGATCGCGATTCTCGGGCCGATTATGTTTTTTATCGGCGTGCTGGTCTTGGGGCTCGTTTACGAAATTAAGAAGGGCGCGCTCGACTGGGAGAAGTGACGCGCTGCGTCTGCTTGCGCGCCGCCAACGATCTGGACCAAGCTCGCCATGCGGCTCGATAAAATCATCGCGCGGAGCCGGATCATCGATCTGCGTAGTCACGACCTCGAAGGGGCACTCCAAGAGTTGCTCGCCGTTTGCGTCGGAAGTTTTTCAGACCTGAAACCGGATGCCTTGCTCAAAGGCCTGCTGGCCCGTGAGAGCACGATGACGACGTACCTTGGGCTCGGGGTGGCGCTCCCTCATGTGCGGGTGAAGATGAGCCGCCGTTATATTCTCGCGATTGGGCGCAGTCGGGTCGGTATCCGCCACGACGGTGCGTTGGCGGATGAGCGTGTGCATTTGATTGTGATGCTGATTGCCGGTGAAAAGGCGCGCGACTACCTACAGGTCCTCGCTTCGATCGCTCGGCAGGTGAAGGAAAAAGAATTGGTCGATCGCTTGGTGGCCTCATCCGATTTGGATGCGTTACACGAGCAATTGGTGGGTGGCTTCGGCGGTATCCGGCCTGTTCAGGCCCAGCAGAACCGGATGAATCGGCTGATGTTCCGCGAGGCGGAACGCGTCGCGAAGGGGGCTGATTGCGGGGCGATTATGGTTTTCGGGGATACCTTTGTGGGTGGGATCGAGCGCGGGGCGATCGAGTCCAAGCTGAAAACGATCCTCGTCACGCGTAACCCGATCGAGCCTGGAGAGGACGAACGTGCATTTGCTGAGACGATCCAGGTGCGCTCGTTTTCGAATCAACGCATGGCGCAGTTGCGCAGCGCGATTCTGGTGGCCCTCACTCGCGGCGTGATTTCGTTTAACGACCGGATCTGCTGCCTCGATGGCATGACTGGGAGCAACCAGTTCGACACGCTGGTCGTCGTCGATATTGAACGGGAATTTCAGACCCTGCTTGCCGGTCATACCTCCGACCTCCTGCCGGAGGATGTGAAACCAGAAGTGCTCGAGCGGGTGATCGCGGTCGCGACCGAACTCGCCGTCGAGGGCCGGGAGGGTCGACCGGTCGGTTGTCTCTTTGTCGTCGGGGACAATGAGAAGGTCGCGTCCTTCATCAAGCCCCTCGTGCTCAATCCGTTTTTCGGCTACAAGGAAGAGGAGCGTAACATTCTGAATCCTTTCATGGACGAGACGGTGAAGGAGTTTTCCTCGATCGACGGCGCTTTTATTATTCGAGGTGACGGGGTAGTGGAGTCGGCTGGCAGTCTCATCCAGGCCACTGACACCGACTATTCGCTACCGAGTGGATTGGGTAGTCGCCATGCGGCGGCGGCGGCGATCAGCGTGGCGTCCAATTGCATTTCCATCGTCGTCTCTTCGAGTACGAGCCAGGTGACGCTCTTCCGTCGTGGGGTAATGCTGCCTTTGACAGAAAAACGGCGTTGACGCGTGGTTTGCGGGAAAAGGTGAGCACTTTGGAGTTGCACCTGATCGGGCGCGCCCTTTCCTCCTCACCTTCCAACCATTTATAACCATGCAAGAACTCGTCACGCTAGAGTGCACAGAAGCCAAAAAAGAGGGTAAGCCCGTCTCCCGTTATCTCACGTTCCGGAATAAGAAGACCGTGACCGAGCGCATCGAGAAGAAGAAATACAATCCCCATCTCAAGCGCCACACTCTCCATAAAGAGATCAAGTAATTTCCCGCCGCGCCCTTGGGCGTAGCCACCGTTTCCTAGCCGGGCCCAGGAGCCCGGCTTTTTTTTGCCCGCTGGGCCGCACCCAGCGAAGTGATCAGGTTGTTCGCTTGTCGCCGATGGACGTCGCAAACGGGGTCGCCGTCCCAGGGGCGCCACTCTGCTGTCGACGCGCGGCCCGCCAGCACTCCCGGTGCTTGCGAATCCAGTCAAGCAGCGCGCGCTCAAAACCGACATCGTAGCCCAGTCGCTCCGACTCGAGCCACTTGTGTTTCAGGATTTCTTCCCGCTCGGCCAGGAATTCCTGGTAGAGGCTGGATTGTTTGACGAACTCGTGAGAGGTCGAAGGCTCTTGAACGGATGGAGTCATGCGGCGTGACGCTGTCGAAATGAGAGGGAGTGGGCGCGGTGTGTCAATGCCTGCAATTTACCGCAATCGTCACATCCGTACCGTGGCGGGCTTGGCTAGGCGCGCGAGCAGATCGGTCGCGATGTCTCGAAAGGTCTGGCCGGCGACGCTGGCTGGTTGGCTGACGACGATCGGCGTGCCGGAGTCACCACCCTCGCGGATTTCCGGGATGAGCGGAACTTGTCCGAGGAGGACGGTCCCGAGTCTTTCCGCAGTGATGATGCCGCCGCCCGAACCGAAAAGGGTGTGCTTGTTGCCCGCCGGATCGATGAAGAAGCTCATGTTTTCAGCGACGCCAATGATCGGCACGTTGACCTTTTGAAACATGAGGCCGCCCTTCCGCGCGACGTTGGTCGCGGCGGGCTGGGGTGTCGTCACGATGATCGCGCCGTCGAGGGGAAGGGTTTGGACGAGGGAAAGTTGGGCGTCGCCGGTGCCGGGCGGCAGATCGATGAGCAAGATATCCAAATCGCCCCAACGGACGTTTTGCACGAATTGTTGAATGGTCTTCATGATCATCGGTCCGCGCCACACGACCGGCGTGTTGTCGTCTACGAGGAAGCCCATGCTCATCACTTTCACGCCGTGACGTTCCAATGGTACGAGCGAGTCACCGTCGACCTCGGGGCGACCTTGAATACCCATCATGAGAGGCACGCTCGGACCGTAGATATCGCAGTCCATTAGGCCGACGCGATGGGGGCTGCCTTGGGCGGTGAGGATCTGGGCGAGTGCCGCCGCGAGGTTGACCGAGAAGGTACTCTTGCCGACACCGCCCTTGCCGGACGCGATGGCCACGGCATAGCGGATGGCTCGAGGGGCGGCGGTATTACCAGCCAAATTAGCCCCGGTGGCAGCCGCTGTGGTGGGCGGCGCCTTCGCCGGAGCGACTGAGATCTCGACGAGAATTTCGTTCACCCCGGGCAGTGCGCGCAGGCATTTTTCAACCTCGGTTTTTAGGTGGAGAGGGACCTTGGGATCGTTCGTGGTGAGCGCGAGGGAGACCTTCACGACGCCGTCGAATATGCCCGCCGAGCGCACGATTCCGAAGGACACGATATCGCGGCTGAAGCCGGGATATTTTACTTGTTTCAGATGATCTTTGATTTCGTCGGAGGTCACGGTTTGGGAGGTGTTCGAGATTGTGAGTAAATAAGAGTTGTTAAGCGGCGGTGCCGCGCAAATAGAAATGAGGATACGTGCAATTCGTTCGCGCGCTGTTTTCCTCCATGAACTCCATCTTACGTATATTTTTGCTCATCGCTTTGCTTGGCGTGCCGGTTTGGGCACAACGTGGCTCCAGCATCGGCGACGTGGTCGTTGGCATTGACAAGAATACGGTGCTGATTCGCGTCTCTGCGAACACTTCTGAGTTGAACGACCTCGCCCTCCAGGCGTTCGCCTCGCATGGCCGCTACAAACTCGTCGCGAGCGGGCAAGCCTTCGACATCAAGTTCACTGCCGCTGGTGCCACGAAGGTCCGCGTGGACATTACGAAAGGGGCGGCGGCCACGCCGGTCGCCTCGGAAGTCGTCACCGGCACGAGCGCGCGTAATGCGCTGTTGCGCGCCGCCGACGTCGCCGTGGTGAAAACCAACGGGGTCGGCTTGAAGGGTTTTTTCGCTTCCAAGGTCGCGTTCATCCGTGACCAAGGCAGGGTCAAGGAAGTGTGTGTGGCGGATTTATTTTTCGGTGAGGCGAAGCAGATTACCCACGATAAAGCGCTGGCGCTCATGCCGCGATGGTCGCCCGACGGCACGAAGATTATCTACACGAGTTTTTATAAGTCCGGTTTCCCTGATATTTTCCTGCTCGATGTCGCGAGTGGCCGCCACGAGACATTTGTAAGTTTCCGGGGCACGAATCAAGGCGCACGCTTCAGTCCCAACGGCCAACAAGTGGCCATGGTGTTGAGCGGTGAGGGTACGCCGGAGATTTATTTGAGCAACGGGCAAGGGCGTCAGGTGGCGCGCAAGACGCGCTCTGACGCCGTCAAATCGTCCCCGTGTTTCTCGCCCGATGGCGGGCGGTTGGTCTTTACGATGGAGCCGGGGCCGCAGCTCTATCTGATGTCGACGGCTGGAGGGGCGCCGCAGCGGCTCGTCACGGGTTTCCGTTATGCGGCCGAGCCGGATTGGAGCCGTGGGAACCCGCAGAAGATTGCGTGCACGGTTCGGGTTGACGGAGGAAAATATCAAATTGCGGTTTACGACTTTGCCGCTGGCAAAGCCGAGGTCGTCTCCAAGGCCTCGTTCGACGGCGTCGAACCCAGCTGGCTGCCGGATGGGCGTCACCTCGTCTACACCGCACGTGATCGCAACTCGAGTGTGTTGAGTATCCTCGATACTGAGACGGGGAACAGCCGCCGTATCTCCGTGGGCAGCCTCGGTCCTGTGGCGCAGGCCAGCGTGCTGGCGCAGTAATCTGCAGCGTGGCGAATGGCCGCGGTTGTGACCGCGGTTGGACATAAAAAAAGCCGCACCTTGGCCGGTGCGGCTTTCGTTTTGAAATGCTCGCCTGACTTACGCGATGGCTGCGGCGTAATTTGCCTCAGCGGCCTTCCAGTTAACGACGTTCCAGAACGCCGTGATATAGTCGGGGCGGCGATTCTGATAATTGAGGTAGTAGGCGTGCTCCCAGACGTCGAGCGCGAGGACGGGTTTGCCCTCGATCCCGGCGACGGCCTTGCCCATCAACGGGCTGTCTTGGTTGGCGGTTGAGCCGACGGCGAGTTTTTTGTCGGCGGTGACGATGAGCCAAGCCCAACCGGAGCCGAAGCGGGTCGCGCCGGCCTTGGCGAAGTCTTCCTTGAATTTGGCGAGACCGCCGAGTTGAGCGTCGATTGCGGCCGCGAGCGCGCCGGACGGGGCGTCTTGATTATGCGGAGCGAGGACGGTCCAGAAAAACGAGTGATTGCTGTGGCCGCCGGCGTTGTTGCGCACGCCACCGCGGATGGCCTCGGGAACTTGGCTGAGGTCAGCGATCAATGTAGCGACGTCCAGTGCGGCCAAAGCGGTGTGGTCCTTGAGCAGGTTGTTGGCGTTGGTGATGTAGGCTTGGTGATGCTTGCCGTGATGGATTTCCATCGTCTTCGCGTCGATGTGTGGAGCGAGGGCGTCGAGAGCGTAGGGCAGGGCCGGGAGGGTGAAGGGCATGGGTGTGATTTATTTATTTTTCTGATGGAACGGGAACGCGGGATGCGGGCAGAAACCAATGCATCGGCAGGGCAAGGCGTCAACTTTGCGATGTGACTTACCGGTGGCGCGCCCCCTCACTCCGCCGCGCGCTTGAGCTTAAAAAACGCCTGCAGCAACGCGCGGCATTCGGTTTCGAGGACGCCGCCAACCGTGAGCTGGACGTGATGATTCACGCGGGGCAGTTCGTTCAGGTTGGTCGCTCCACCGAGGCAGCCCATCTTCGGGTCGGGCACCGCGTAACACACGCGCTTTACCCGCGCCATTAGCATGGCCCCGGAGCACATGGGGCAGGGTTCCTTTGTGACGTAGACGGTGGCTCCGGACAGGCGCCAGTCGCCGAGTTTCGCAGCGGCCTGGGTAAGGGCGAGCATTTCGGCGTGGGCGGTGGGATCTTTCGCGCCCTCGACGGTGTTGTGGGCTGAGCCGAAGACTTCGCCCCCGATTTCAATGACGGCGCCGATCGGGACCTCGTCTTCCCGCCACGCCTCAATGGCTTGATTGTAGGCCAAGCTCATGAAAAACGCATCGTCGCGCACGAGTTGCGACGGGAAGCGTTTCTCGAAAGGGCAGAAAGGTGGGAGCTCGGGCGAAGCGGGCATGGCGGCAGGCGCGGGAAGGCGTGGATCAAGAGGGAAACCTTGACTAAGGCGGCTGCGATCTGCCTTACAAGGGGGTTTTGAAGACCGCCCATATGATGATCCGCTCCGCGCACCAACTCCACGTTAACCATGGCTGATACCAACTCGATCGAAGTGGAGGGCCGCGTGATTGCCGTGCTCCCGGGCACGATGTTCAAGGTTCAACTAGCTAATGAGCACGTGGTCCTCGCGCACATTTCGGGTAAGCTCCGGAAAAATTTCATCAAGATCGCCGCCGGGGATATGGTGAAAATGGAGATGAGCCCTTACGATTTGGAGAAAGCGCGGATTACTTTCCGGATGAAAGAGACGAACTCTAACTATGTCCCGCCGCCGCGTCGCCGCAAATACTGAGCGGCCTCTGCGCATTTGAAAATCGACGCCGCCCTCCCGCGGCGTCTTTTTTTTCGCCATGCGCGTCGACCACAGCCAGGCTCCGGGGGCGTTTGCCCACGATATCGATGCCTTTCTCGCGTTCATTGGCCTCGAGCGTGGGTTGTCCCCGAACACCATCGCGGCCTACCGCCGCGACCTTGATCAGGCTGCCACGTTTCTCGCCCGGAGCAAGGTGACCGACTGGCGCGGCGTCACGCGGGCGGAGGCCGGAGCGTGGATTCACTCGCTCGACAGCAAGCGCTACAAGACGGCGACTCTGGCGCGCAAACTTACGGCGGCCCGCATGCTCGCTCGGTTTTTGGTTCGCGAAAAAATCCGCGACGATGATTTTACGGCGCTATTGTCTGGACCGAAGCTCGTCCGGAAAATTCCCGGCACGCTCTCCGCCGGCGACGTGGCGCGGTTGCTGGTGGCGCCGAGTGGTGGCACTCCGCGAGCGCTCCGTGACCGGGCTTTGTTGGAACTTTTTTATTCCAGCGGTCTGCGCGTTTCCGAACTCGCTGCGTTGATGCTCCAGCAGGTTGATCTGGAAAATGGTCTCATCCGGGTGTTCGGCAAAGGCTCGAAGGAGCGGATCGTGCCGGTGGGCGGCAAGGCCCGGGACGCGCTGACGACGTATCTGGTGTCGGGTCGCCCGCACTTGGTGAAGCTCAAGACGGGCAGCCAGTTTTTTCTCAATAACCGCGGGAGTGCGCTCTCTCGGGTGATGCTGTGGATGCTCGTGAAAAAATACGCCCAGCAGGCCGGCATAGCGAAAAACGTGAAACCCCACGGACTGCGTCATTCATTCGCGACGCATTTGTTGTCGGGTGGTGCGGATCTCCGCGCCATTCAAGAGATGCTCGGCCACGCGAGCATCTCGACGACGCAGATCTACACGGCGGTGGAACCGCAGCGGTTGATCGAGCAGCACGCGAAATTTCATCCGCGCAATCGGGAGAAATAATCCGCTCGTCCTTTTGGGGACGTCACCTTCGCACTCCGCCTTGTGAAAGGAGCGATGCAGTTATAATACATTTCACGACCCCGCCGGTGTTCGCTGGTGAGTGGTGCGACAACGAAAATATGCGACGTCTGACTGGGGGGGTGAATCGGGGTCCGGGCGGCGTAGCCCTGCTCGTGAGAGCAGGGAATCAAGGAATCCGGAGTTGAAGCGCGATCCCTCCCGACTATCACGAGGCGGGCTACTGCGAGCGGGCACTCGGAGCGGTCACCTAGCTCCCTGGTTGAGTCGTCGCGCTCGGCCTGCCTTTGGCCCACCCATCGAACGTAGCACGACCGGTTCACGCAGAGGGATCGCCCGGAGGATAAATCCGCGAGTTTTCCACGGCGTGGCGCGTGCCCGGTGAGGTTGCGGAGAAAGAGGGAGGGACTTCAGCCCCTCTGCCGCTTTTGCAGGGACTGAGGTCCCTGCCACATTCAGCGCAAAATTGTGGGCCAATTGCAGGGGCAGGCGACAATCAGAGACGGAACAATCTCTGCGCGTTTGCGTAGAGCATTTTTCGTTCGGCGGTTTTGTTCGGTGCGTAGGCTCGAACTTGGGCGAGCTGCCGCGCGCCGGAGCACACGGCAACGTCCGCCGTGGGGTCGACGCAATCGCTGCCGAACATCAGTTTGTCCTGATGGCGAGCCAGGAAGGCGCGCGCGTGATCCGGGTCACGCTTAAAGGCGTTTTCACCGGAGCCGGCAGACAGGTCGCCGAACATGTTGGGGTAGTCGCTGAGATAGCGGTCGGTCAGGCCGCCCGGGGTTAATTTGCCGCGGGGATAGAGATTTCGCGGATCGTTGTCACAGGCCTTGTCGATGTTGGCCCACCACGTTTGCGCGTGGCCGATGAAGTTCACCTTGGGATACTTCTTCAACATCGTGTGGAAACGGTCGAAGCCCTGGTTGTAGCTGCCGACCTGCCAATGCATCAAAATCGGCACGCGGTAGGCGTCGGCCAGTTCATAGAGTTTTTGCATTTCGGCCGAATCGCATTCGACGTTGAATTTTTGTTCACCGATGAGCACTGCGCCGAGCTTGAGATATTTTTCGATGACCGCGGTGGCGTCGGCGAGATCGCTGACCTCGTTGGCACCGAAGACGAATTCGTCGGGGAAGGCTCGGACGAAGGCGAGACAGTCCTCGTTACCGGTGATCGTACTTTCGAGACCGTTGGAGCGGCCGTTGATGGTCGAGGGGCGAAAGGCGTCGCGGCCGGATGGGAGTAAAATGGTCTTGGTGACGCCGAGGCCGAGTTGGTGAGCTCGGAGTTGGGCGTGAGTGCGGGCGGGAGAGATTTGACGGAAAGCGGCGTCCCGGACTCCGCCGTAGTTAGTGTGTTGGTGAATATCGATAATCGGCTCGGCGGTGGCGGGCGAGTGCGCGGGAGCGGCGGCGTGAGCGATGCCGGCGCCGGCGAGGGTGGCGGCAGAAAGGAGGAAGTCGCGACGGGAGAGGGGGCGGGGTGCGTTCATTAGCGAGAGTGTTGGCTGTAGAAGCATGAAATGGAAAGCGAAACGCGCGGGTGCGTGTCGGGGAGGGAATTCTCGCGCTGGATTGAGCCTGCTCGGTTCCTGCGTGCACCCTAATCTGCTGTCTATTTTTGTGCGCTTCGCGCAACCGCCGTTCCGTCAAAAACGCGGCGAAAAAAGTGTCCCGATTCGTGGGGCGCGTGAATTCTGCGGATGCCGCCAAACCAGCCGATACGCCCGTGGATGGGGCGCGAAAGGTCCGGGTTGCCACGCGACGATTCGGCGTGTTGAACCTCCGCGCTCCTCATCCCTCCGGTTCAATCGTCAGCAACTTCGACTCGGCAATAGATTTTCCCATGGCCACCATTCAAGGCGCAGGCACGAAACAAAACACCTACGATGCGATTGTCATCGGCTCGGGTATCAGCGGCGGTTGGGCCGCGAAGGAGCTGAGCGAAAAAGGCCTGAAGACCCTCGTGCTCGAACGGGGCCGCGATGTGAAACATGGCGACTACCCGACGGCGATGACGGAGAGCTGGGGATTTGAGGGCCGCACCAAGATCTCGGCAGCGGACGGCGCCAAACAACTCAAGCAGGCGCGCACGGGCTACACGACGCACCCGGCGTCGGCGCACTGGTTCGTCAACGACGTTGATAATCCCTATTCGGAAACCCAACGATTCGACTGGATGCGCGGCTATCACGTTGGCGGGCGATCGCTGCTCTGGGGGCGGCAATCCTATCGGTTGAGCGATCTCGATTTTGAGGCCAACGCCAAGGATGGCATGTCGATCGACTGGCCGATCCGTTACGCCGACATCGCGCCGTGGTATGATTATGCCGAGCGCTTCGCTGGTATCAGCGGCAGCAAAGAAAATCTGGCGCATCTGCCGGACAGCCAGTTTCTGCCGCCGATGGAAATGAACTGCCTCGAGAAAGATGTGAAGCGTCGCATCGCGGATGCTTTTGGCGGACGCCCGATGATCATTGGCCGAGTCGCCAACCTCACCAAGGAGCTCAATGGCCGCGGGAGTTGTCAGTATCGGAACCGCTGCATCCGAGGCTGCCCTTATGGCGCGTATTTCAGCAGCAATGCGGCGACGCTGCCGGCCGGCTACGCGACGGGAAATCTCACGCTGCGGCCCTTCTCGATCGTCAACCAGATCATCTACGACCAGGACAAGGGACGGGCGACCGGCGTGCGGATCATCGATGCGGAGACGAATGAAGTCATCGAATATTATGCGAAGGTGATTTTCTCGTGCGCGTCCGCCGTTGCCTCGACGTTCATCTTGATGAATTCGAAGTCGGAGCGTTTTCCGAACGGCCTCGGCAACGACAGCGGCGAGCTCGGGCACAATCTGATGGACCATCACTTCAAGGTGGGCGCGAGCGGGATTTCCGAAGGGTTTACCGACAAGTATTTTCGCGGTCAGCGCGCGAACGGCATCTACATCCCGCGCTTCCGTAATCTGAATAAGGAAACGACGCGCAAGGACTACGTGCGGGGTTTTGGTTATCAGGGAAGTGCGAGTCGCCTCGATTGGGCGAGCAGCATCAAAGAGCTGAGCCACTTTGGCGGGAAATTTAAGGCCGATCTGATCGCGCCCGGCCCTTGGCGTTTCGGAATTGGTTCGTGGGGCGAGTGTCTGCCTTATCATGCCAACCGTCTTACGTTGAACCCGGCCCTCCGCGACAAATGGGGCCAGCCGACGGTCACGTTCGACTGTGGTTGGAAGGAAAACGAATACGCCATGCGGAAAGACATGCAGGCCTCGGCGGTCGAGATGTTGGAGGCGTCGGGATTGAAGAACGTCACAGGCTTCGACGACGTGGTGAACAGTGCGCCGGGCAACTGTATCCACGAGATGGGCACTGCGCGCATGGGCCGCGACCCCAAGACGTCGGTGCTGAACCAGTGGAACCAAGTCCATGCCGCGCCGAACGTCTTTGTCACCGATGGCGCGTGCATGACCTCCGGCGCGTGCGTCAACCCCTCGCTCACCTACATGGCGCTCACGGCGCGGGCCTGTGACCACGCGGTCAGCGAGTTGAAGAAGAATAACCTCTAAGCCGAAGAAATCCGGACCATGAATCTCTCCGCTCCCTTTGAATCGACCGAGGCGCGTGCCCTGACCCGCCGTGAGGCCATCCAGCGCGCGACCTTGTTTCTCGGCGTCGCGCTGTCGCCGTCGTTGCTGACCAGCGTCATGCAGGCCGCGACGCCCCTCGGGGGCGTGAATGCGAAGCCCGTTTACCTCTCGGCGCAGCAGTTCGCAATCGCCGGCGCCGTGGCGGAACGCATCCTTCCACGCACCGATACGCCGGGTGCACGCGACGTGGGCGTGCCGGCTTTTATTGATCTCATGTTCGGTAAATATCTCGCGGCGTCGGACAGGCAGGTCGTGGCGACAGGCCTGGCAGAAGTCGAGGCGGCCAGCGTCGCCGCGCACAAGAAGAGTTTTCTCCAACTGACGGACGCGCAGCAGGACGCCTTGCTGACAACGCTGGCCGAGGCCTCGAAGACTAAGGTCCGAACGTTTTTCCATCAGTTCAAAGAGCTGACGGTACTCGGGTATTTCACGTCGGAAACGGTCGGGAAAACGGTGCTGCACTATGATCCGGTGCCTGGGCGTTTCGATGCGTGCATCCCGCTGGCCGAGGTCGGCAACAGGGCTTGGACCAAGTAAGTGACCTCCCGACCGACGCTCTCCAATTCGAATAAATTGTTACGGCTCAACCCGCCAACGTTCCCTATGAAAATCCTCACCCCCTTCATTTTTGGCTGCGCCTCGCTCTGCGTGGTGACGAGCCAAGCGCAAACCGCACCGGCGACCAAGGCGGCGTCTGGCATCGCAGCCGAAAGCAATTTTGCGCTGCCGGCGACTGACGATGGCTTGGCGGGCACGGGGCCGATTCGCCGCTACGACTGGTTTCAGAAACTCTGGACGGAAAAACGCAGTGGATGGGCGAAGCGGGTGAAGCAAGATCAGGATGGCGTCGTGTTTCTCGGCGACTCGATCACCCAAGGTTGGGCGGCCAATCTAAACCAGCTTTTCCCCGGAATTAGGACCATCAATCGCGGCATCAGCGGCGACACGACCCGCGGCGTGCTGCTCCGCTTGCAGGAGGACGTTATTGCGCTGAAGCCTCGGGGCATTGTGTTGCTGATTGGTACGAACGATCTCGAGGAAGCTGCGGCGCCAGAATCCACGGCGAGCAATCTCAAGCTGATCCTGGCGGCGCTGAAAGCGCACAACCCCGCGATGCCGGTCGTGCTGTGCAATGTGTTTCCGAGTTCGGCGACGAAGAAGCGTCCGGCCGACCAGATTAAAAAGATCAATCAGCTCTGTTATGCGCTGCTGAAGGATGAGCCCCAGGTCACCCTAGTGGACACGTGGTCGTTGTTCGCCAACGCGCAGGGCGACGCGAAGCCCGAGGAGTTTCCCGATCTGCTTCATCCGAATTCGGCGGGGTACATTAAATTGTCCGCCGCATTGCGGCCGATCATGGAAACTGTCGGGCTCGCACCGGCGTGGCCCGATGATTTTTCGCCCGAGCCTGGATTCGAGAGTCTGTTTAACGGCCGCGATCTGACCGGCTGGGGCTATTTGGATAAGCCGGCCTTTGACGGTAAGACGGTGAGCGACGATGGTCGGTTTGCCGTGCGCAATGGCCGGCTGATCGTCACGGTGGCGCGTGAGGAACGGGCTCACCGGAAGCTCATGACGACCCGGGAATTCCCGAAAGACTTCGTGTTGAAAATGGAGTTCCGGGCGAGTCCCAACGCCGACAGCGGAGTCTTCGTGCGTGAGCCGCAACTCCAGATGCGCGACTTTCCGATCGCGGGGCCGTGGCTCACCTTGAAGCACTATCGACCGCTGGATTGGAATGAGATCGTGATCACGGTGCGGGGCGGCCTCGCCCGCGCGACGTGCAACGGGGAGGTGCTCGTCGATGCGTTTACGGTGCCGGCCACGGGTCCGATCGGAGTCGAGAGCGACCACGGCCAGATCGAATATCGGCGGATTCGCGTCCAAGAATCCCGTTGAGTTTCGCCGACCGGCTCATCTGCTGATCGCCTCTATGGATACACCACCGAATCACCGCACGATGGCGGAATATTTTATGAAAGGTATTGCCGACGGCTCCGTCGGGGCTGCCGAAGTCATCGCGTGGGCTGACGAAGTCGTCGTCGCGGCGGCTAAGACGGAGGATTGGATGATCGAGATTTCCTCGTCGAATCCGGACGACCACACGGGGGTGCTGCATCATTTGCATGCGGTGCAGGGCGAAATCCAGCCGGAATTGCTCGCGGCGTTGCTGGCTCGGAAGGGTTGAAATCACGTGTGTTCAAGAAGCGCCGCAGGACGGTCTTTTTGCGGCCTGCTTTGAGGCGATTTCGCAAGTGATAATCGCCTGCCAGCAGACGCCGGCCACGCCTACCGCTGCGCCTGTTAAGTTCATCTTGAACGCGAATGCGCTGAGTCCGGCGTGGCGGCGATAAATCACGCGGGTACGGCGTTGGCGAGGTGGCTACTGCGAAGGAAGGCGAGGTCGCGGTGGAGGGGCGCGGGTGCAGAAATGCGGAGAACGAAGGGGGCTGAGTGTGGTCGCGGATGAGCGGTGCGCGACTCCCTGGCCACACGTGGGCTTGCGAGGCCCAACAGAGCGGACTTCTTTACTCAGCATGCTACGGCACAAAATAAATCCCGGCCTCGAGGTGCGACTGCTGCAGCCCGAGCACGCGGCGGAGCTGTTTGCGCTGGTTGATGCCAACCGCGCAGCTTTACGTGAGTGGCTGCCGTGGGTTGATGCGACGTGCAAGGTGGGCGACTCGGAGAAATTTATCGCGGAAGCGTTGCGGGAACGGACGGCGACCCGGGCGTACCAGGCCGGGATTTGGTCGATGGGCGCGTTGGTCGGTGGAATTGGCCACAATCGTATCGACGCGGCGGCGCGGGTGGCGTTTCCCGGTTGGTGGCTCGTGCCGGCGGCGCAGGGGCAGGGTCTGATGACGCCGTGTTGTCAGGTCGTATTTGCGCACGCGTTCACCCAGTTGCTCGTCACGCGGATTGTTGTGGGTGTGGCGATGGGCAATGCTCGCGGGCAGGCGATTGTAAAGCGCCTGGGATTTAAACAGATTAGCACGTTAAAAAACGCCGAGGTACTGGGTAATCGGAGTGTGGATCACTTTATTTACAGTTTGGTCCCGGGCCAAGCGCAGCCGAGTGCGAGGCGCTAGTGCGGGGAAACGCGGACGAGCCGATGGTTCACACCTGATCCCTTCGACTCGTTCCACCGGTCGACGTCGGCTTAAGCGGTAACCTTTTCTAGCTCGCCGCCGCAAACACAGGTGTTGTTCTCAGCTCAGACGCTGCGGGCAATCTCGATCCGTAAAGGCGCCTCGCCCATGAACTCAACCATCGCGACCGGCATCGATCCGGCACACCTCACCCCTCCGTTAAGTTTGAAATCAGGTTGTTACCGACCGATGTCCTTCAACGCCCGCGGCGTGTTTCAACGGGGAGTGGCGCGGATCGGTCTCGCCGTCATCTGCGCACTCGGCATCGGCGTTTCCTTACGAGCGCAGTCGCCGGCCACAGGGAGGATCATCGGTCGGATCTTCAATCCGGCTACCCAGGAATACGTGAGACATGCGGAGATTGCGGTCGACGGTACAAACCTCACGACCGTGTCCGGCGACGATGGCTCCTATGTCCTTTCCAATATTCCGGCCGGAAACGTAAGCGTATCGGTCACCTACACGGGTTACGATCGGGCGAGCAGCCAAGTCGTGCTCCCGGCCGGTCAAACGGCGACGCGTGATTTTGAACTCAAGGGTTCGACCTATCGCACCGGAACCTCGACCGTCGGCGACAGTGTGATCACGCTCGCGAAATTCGAGGTCTCAAGCGAACGCGAGGGCAATGCCAAGGCGATCATGGAACAGCGTGCGGCGCTGAACATGAAGAACGTCGTGGCGTCGGACAATTTCGGCGACGTCACGGGTGGAAACATCGGTGAGTTCATGAAGTATGTGCCCGGCATCGTCATTGATTATAACAACGCTGACGCCCGCGCCGTGCGCATCAGCGGCCTCGATCCGAAATACGCGGCGGTGAGTATCGATGGGATGCGCATGGCCACCGCGGCGTCGGCCTCGTTCGGCGCCACTTCGCGGCAGTTCGAATTCGAGCAGGCCTCCATCACCAGCATTGAGTCCATCGAGGTGAACAAGACGTCGACCGCGAGCATGGATGCCGACGCGCCGGCCGGCACGATGAACCTGCGGAGCAAAAATGCCTTCGAGCGCCGAGGCCGCGAGATCACCGTGCAGGCTAGCGTTACGGCGAACCCCTACGAATTCACCCTCGCCCGCACGCCGAGCCCGGGCGATGGCGCGCACCGCAAGATTCGTCCCGGTCTGCTCTTCACCTTTGCGGATTCGTTTGCCGGGCGCTTCGGTATCCAGCTCAGCCTTTCGGCGAATAGTCTTTTCAACGAGCAGGTCGCGTTGGTCCAGGCCATCGACAACAGCCTCGCCGCGCGAGGCCCGGTCATCAATCTGCTCACGTTTCGCGATAATCCGAAGATCACGACTCGCGCCGCGTTCGGGCTGAATCTCGATTACAAATTCACGCCGCACTTGGTTTTTTCTCTGCGCACGGCCGGCTCTCATCTGAACGACGAGATCAATGCGCGCACGCTGACGTTCCGCGCCGCCACCGCCCAGATCGATCCCTCCTCGACGCTGACTTACCTGCTGGCCCAGCCCACTGCGAACATCAACACGAGGCTCGAGCAAAATATCGGCCACAGCCACAAATTCAACGAAACAGCCACGTATACACCTAAGCTCGAATACAAGCTCAACGACATCGTGGTCACCGCCAGCGGTGGCTATTCGCGCAGCAAGACGCACTACGAGGACCTTCGCTCCGGCTACTTCACCGCCGCGATTAACCGGCTCACGCGCATGAGCTGGAGTGCGCACCGGAGCAGTCCGACGTCGACCGACTGGCAGCTGACTCAATTGTCCGGACCGGCCTGGTCCGATCTCGCGAACTACAACCGCGGCGACGCCAACCCCAACAATATCGGCAGCTCCGCCCGCATCGGGAAGAGCCAGGTGTTTCTCGGCTACCTTGATGCGAAGAAGACGTTCACCCTCGGCTTGCCGATCACCCTCCAGGCTGGCGTGAAAACCCGCCTGACAACCTACGATCTCAATCGGACCGGTGCGCTCACCTGGACGTACGTCGGCCCGAGCGGAAACCAGCTCAACTCCGCCACGGTCATGATTCCCCACACGACGCCGGGGCTGTTCGACTCGAAACAGGGCGACAACATCGCGACGATGAACATCCCGATCCCGAACGACACCGAGATGCTGAAACTGTACCGGGCGCATCCGGAGTATTTCGTCGAGAACACTTATGGGAATTTTGTCATCGACCGGACCACTGGGCGCGGGATCAAGGAGCAGATCGACGGCCGTTATGTCGAAGCGAACACTCGCTGGAAGCAGCTGCGGTTGAATCTCGGAGTCCGCGAAGAGCGCACCCGCACACTCGGGCAAGTGTTCGACGTGCTCCCCACGGCGCTGGTGCGGGCCGCCGGCTTTACTGCGAACACCATTCCCTATCTCACGTATCAGTATCGCAACTTCGAGCGGCGTAAAAAATACGGCGGCTACGAAAATCTCTTTTTCAGCGGTGGGGCAAAATATGCGCTGACGAAAAACCTGAATCTGCAGCTCGCCGCGAGCCAGTCGATCGGTCGGCCCGATTACAACAACCTTGCGGGTATCATCACCGTCAACGACACAAACTTCACTGTCGCGATTCCCAACCCGGACCTAAAACCCGAGACGTCGGACAAATACTTTGCGAGCGTGCAATACTTCATCGAGCCGGCTGGCACCGTGACCGTCTCGGCCTATGAGCTCTCCGTGAAAAACATGGGCACGGCCAATACCCAAGTGTCGGCGGAAGCCGCCGGTTACGGCGACGACCCGGACTATGTCGGCTATCGGTTTTTGCAGCCCACGAATCTTGACGGCATTCGCAAAATCAAAGGGGTCGAGGTTGAATACAGTCAGCAGCTCGTATTCCTGCCCGGTTTCGCGCGCGGTTTGAGTGTTTTCGGTTCCGTCTCCCGCGCGGCTCCCGATATCCGGCTCACGGCGGTGGTACCGAAAGCGGTCAACGGCGGCATCCGTTTCAGCAACCATAAGTTCAACCTGCAGCTGCGCTCGACGTGGGCCTCGGCGCGGATTACGTCGATTGGTGCCACGCAGACCCAGTGGCAATATGAACGGCTGATGTTCGACGTGAGCGGTGGCTATAAACTTAGCCAGACCTACGAAGTCACCCTCAGCGGACGCAACATCACGAATGCGCCCATCCGATCCTTTGTGAACGAGCCCGGGCTCCTGCTCAGTAACCAGGAATACGGAGCGGTTTGGACCGTGGGAGTACGCGGGAGGTTTTGAGTCGGAGCCGGGCAG
>CAMCHO010000026.1 GCA_945874455.1 Opitutus sp. GAS368
TAGAAATTGAAGACGGTGGGCGAACGCAGAGCGGCTTGGGCGATGTTGCTCAGGGCGCTGTAGATGAGGGTGGTGGAGTTGAGCGTAGAGATCTCGCCCTGCGTGGCGGGCTTGGGGGTGGCGCTGGTGATGGGAGTTCCGTTCACGGCGTGCCGGTAGCCGAGGAAGCGGCCGCTGGTGGACGAGGCGCCGAAGGTGCGGAGGAGGCCCGTGAGGCGGAGGAGGGGCTCTTTGAGTTTACCGTAAGTCGCGTTGCTCGCGACGGCGGGGGAGCGGGCCTCGTAGTCGGTGAGAATGGCGCGGACGACGGCGCTGAGGTCACCGCGGGTGCCGGAACCGTTGTCCATGAATTTCTGGGACACGCGGTAGACGTAGGCGGGGCTGGGATTGCTGGTGACGAGGCGCTGGATGAGGAGCTTCGAGATAAATGGCGGGGTGTTGGCGTGATTGAAGAGCGCATCGAGGGCATCTTTGAGGTCTTTGGTGCCGCCTTGAGCGGCGGGGATGGGCGTCGCGGAGACGGGTGCGATGTTTTTGACGGTATCGTCATGGAACGACGGGAACACTTGCATCGCGGTGTAGTAGTTGGTGCCCGCGGTGCGGAACTGCGTGAGATTGGTCGAGGGATAACCCCAGCCGGTGAAGACCTTGGCCATTTCGGTGATCGTCGTTTGGTCGTAGGTGGGGAGCGGCAAGCCGTCGGGGCCGAGGGCGAGGGTGCCGTCCGGCTGGAGTTGGACGAGACCGATGGTGAACAGCTGCATGACCTCGCGGGCGTAATTTTCGTCGGGGGTGGTGCCGGTGACGGGGTCGGCTTTGGCGTTGCGCAGCGAGCTGAGATACGCGCCCATGAGCGGGCTGAGGGAGACGTTTTCGAGGAGGGTGCGGAAGTTGCCGAAGGCGCCGTTGCCGAGGATATCGTAATAGTTGGCGATCGGTTCGGCATGGCTGTCTTCGCCCAAGGCCACGTCGGAGATGACGAGGATCTGGCTGAGGGCGTAGGCGACGCGTTGGCGCAGTTGGTCGGGGGCGGTGAGGGAATTCTTGAACCACGCGGACTGGCGATTCTGGAGGTGAGTGGCGTTCCAATTTGTGAAGCTGCCGCTGCCGCCGTAGGTGGTGCGATCGAATTGGATGGCGGTCCGGTGGGAAGTGAACGGTCGGGCCAATTGCGCCGTAACCCAATTGTCGATACTGCCACCGGTGAGACTGTCGATTTCCGCTTTGGTCGGGCCGAAGGTGGCTTGGGTGAGGAGGCGCGCGGCGTCGGTGGCGGTGACGTTGGTGAGGGCGATGGCGGGAGCGGCGGCAGGCTCGACGAAGGTGCGGGAGCCGGTGCCTTGGATAAACGTGCCCTTCACTTCGCCGGTGGGATATTTGGCGGTGTCGATGCGGACGGAGATGTTGCCGCTCTTGATCGCGGCGACGAGGTCGGCGACGGAGTAGGGGCCGGTCGGGACGAAGTTCCACTGAGCCCCGTTGACCTGACCTGGGGGTAAATTGAACACGTAATCTTCGCTCGCGCCGATGGTGAGGTGGGCGGTGATTTGGGTGGAGCTGAGGTTGGAGAAGGAGACGTTGACTGCGGCGAGCGTGCCGCTGGAGCTGAGGAGAATCGCCGCGGTGCCCGAGGCCGTGGATCCGCCGACGGCAGTCGTGGTCGGGCGGACCGATGCGAGGTAGAGGGTGGCCGGGGTGTCGGTGATGGTGACGGTCGCGCTGCTTTGCGCGCCGATGAGGTAGCCGCCGCCGGTGGCGAGGGAGAGGACGACGGTGTCGGTGCCGTCGACTTGGACATCGGGGTTGGGCGAGAGCGGAATTTTCACGCTGGTGGCGCCGACGGGAATGACGACGGTGCCGAGGAGGACCGGATAGTCGAAGCCGTTGACGGCGGAACCGCCGACGCCGTAGTTCACCACGAGCGGCAGGCTATTTTCACCGGTGCGTGTGAGGGTGAACTCGCCGGGATTGGTGCCGGATTCATCGCTGGTGGCTTTGGTGGCAACGATGGTGACGGTGGGCGGATTGGCGGGCGTAAGGTCGTAGGCTTCGATAATGGCGAGGCCGCTGCTGCCTTCGTTGCCGGAAACTTGGATGCCATAGTTACCGGGAGCGAGATCGAGGAGGACGGCCGAGTCTTTGCTGCCGGCCGGGAACGTGAAGGCCCCGGCGAGGCCGAAGGCGTTGGTGAGGCCGAGGGTGTCGGCGGCGCGGGTATCGGAGGGGGTGCCCCAATTGTCGTTGGAGGCGAGGGTCGTGCCGAGGGAGTTGGTGATGCGAATGGTGGGATCGGCGAGGGTGCCGGTGAGGCCGAAGGCGCCGAGGGCGGGGCCGGCGGTGCGGATGAGAAGTTTGCGGGTGCCGGTGCCGGGCGCGACGACCATGCCGATGATCGGACTGGACGCGGCGCTGATGGTGAGGCGGGTGGAGGTGTTAAGGAGCTTGGCGCCGGTATTGCCGATCTCGTAGACCTCGGCGAGGGCGACGCCCGTGGACGTGCCGGTGCCAGCGACCTGGGCGGTGTAGTTGCCGGGGGGGAGCGTCACGATCACGGCGGAGTCACGGCTGGTGGCGGTCAGAGCAAAGGCACCGACGCGGGCGAAGGCGGTGGAAAGTTCGGCGGCGGGGACGCCGCTGGAACCGAGCGGGGTGCCCCAGTCGTTATTGGTCGCGATGACGGCGTTGGCGCTGTTGAACACGGTGAGCACCGGGTCGGCGAGGGCCCCGGCGACGCCGAAGCCGGAGAGCGTCGGGCCGACGGCGCGGATGAGGACCGGTTTGTTGGGGCCGGGCCCGATGACGAAGCCGAGGGTGAGTACGGAAGGGCCGGTGCCACTCAGGGCGCGGGCGGAGATGTTGGCGAGACGCGGCTCTTGGGGGCGGGCCGTGGGAGCCAAAGCGGCGAAGGCGGCCATGGCCAAAATGGAGCGGAGCAGCGAGGTGGCGGAAATGAGCGGAGATTTCATACGACGCAAAAATCGAGCGGATCGAGCAACCGAGAGGGTTGGGGAGAAATGAGGAGCGTGAAAGGAGATGCCGGGAACTGCGGATGATAACATGGGCGAGGAACGCAGATGACGGTTGTGAGTTTGTGCGGCCGACGCTAACAAAAAAATGCGCAGCTGAGATGTAGCGCGAAGCGGTCACGCGCGGATTGAAGGAGCGCGCGGGGACGGCTATGGCCGGCGCGGTGCACGGCAGCGTTCGCTGACGGTCGCAGCTGCGGCGCTGCGCTCGCTGACGTTCGCAGCTACGGGCGGAGTTTAGCGGACGGTGCGCAGCTGCACGCTGTCGACGAGGCGGTCTTGGGAGACGATGTCGGTGGCGACGATGAGTTTGTCGCCGGGGACGATGCGGCCCTCGCGGCGGAGGAGGGCGATGGCGTTTTCGATCGTGACGTCGGGCTCGGAGGCGAGCGGCATCAGGACAGGCGCCACACCGCGCAGGAGGCGGAGCTGGCGGAACACCTCCGGTGACGGAGTGAAGGCAATGATCGGGGAGTGGACTGGGCGCAGCATCGCGAGGCCCTGCGCCATGAAGCCGTGGCGCGTGAACGTGAGGAGCTTTGAGCGCGGGAGCTCGTTGGCGAGGACGACGGCGGAGTGAAGAACCTTCATCCGTTCGCCGGTGAAGACGGCAGGTGGGCGGGATTCGCCGGACTCTTCCTTTTCAATGCGACGGGCAATTTTATCGAGCATCTGCACGCACTCGAGCGGGTATTTGCCGATGGTGGTCTCACCGGAGAGCATGACGCAGTCGGCGAGTTCGAAGACGGCGTTGGCAACGTCGGTGATCTCCGCGCGGGTCGGGACCGGTTGCGAAATCATACTCTCCAACATGTGGGTGGCGACGATGACCGGGCGGCCCTGGGCGAGGCAGGCGCGGACGGCGCGGCGCTGGATCACGGGGAGTTCCTCGAACGGGCACTCGATGCCGAGGTCGCCGCGGGCGACCATCAAGGCGTCGCAGGCGGTGACGATGCTGTCGAGGTTATCGATGGCAGACTGGTCCTCGATCTTGGCGATGATGCGGCAGCGGGATTTTTTCTCGCTGAGAAACGCGCGGAGCACCGCGATATCTTTGGCTTCGCGGACGAAAGAGAGGGCGATGAAATCGATGCCCTCTTCGAGGCCGACGGTGGTGTCGGCGCGGTCTTTTTCGGTGAAAGAAGGCAGGTTTACCTTCACGCCCGGCAGGTTGATGTGCCGTTTGGATTTCAACTCTCCGGGGATGATCACGCGGCAACGGATGCGAGCCTCATCTGTGGCGAGAACTTCGAGCCGGAGGAGGCCATTGTCGACGAGGACGGTGTCGCCGACCTTGATGTCGTTGACGAGGTTCGGGTAGTTGACGTCGACGGAGCGGATTTCCTCGCCGCCCTCGATTGCGGGGCTGCTGGCGCCGGGTTTAACGGTGAAGTCGAAGATCTCGCCGGCTTTGAGCTCGATGGGCACGGTGAGGTCGCCTGTGCGGATTTCGGGGCCCTTGATGTCCATCATGATGGCGACGTCGCGGCCGATGCGGGCGCTGACAGCGCGGACGCGGCGGATGACCAGGCGGGTCCAGTCGTGTTTGGCGTGTGCCATGTTGAGGCGGACGACGCCAGCACCGGCGCGAAATAATTTCTCGAGCATCGCTTCGCTTTCGGTGGCGGGCCCGAGGGTGACGATGATTTTGGTGCGGCGGATGGAATCGGCGTTCATGCGAGGGAGGTGGTGCAGGAAACGGGCTGATCGCGCAAGGGCGAGGGAGAACGCGGTGGGGCGCGGTGAGACGGTCGTGGGGCACCCGAGTGCGACGAGAAGAATGTCGCTGGTCCGTCGGAATCGGAACCTGCGCGGAGGACGTCAGGCCGGAGCTGCGCCCGAGATTTGCGGACTGGGGTGATTTTCCGTGCAGCGGATACCGTTTGAGTTACAGCCCCCCACTCCGTGACTTCGTCGTCCGCGGCCGTTGGAAAAAAGGAAACAGCGCGTTTGGTCCTGCCGCCCGGGTATGGCGCGAGGCGTGGGCTGAATTGGAGCGTCGTGGGGTTGCTCTACACGAGCTGCTACATGTGCCGCTACAACATCTCCATCGCGAACAAGGCGATGGCGGATGAGTTTCATTTCTCGAAGGAGAACATGGGCGATATTCTCGCGGCGTTTTTCTACGCGTATGCGATTGGACACGTGGTGAACGGGCTGCTCACCGACTTGCTGGGTTGGCAGAAGGCGTTGCTGATCGGCGCGGCGGGCACGGTAATCTGCAATCTCGCGTTCGGCGCGGCGTCGTTCATGGGGATGCTCTGGCTGTTCATCGTGTTGCGCGGGATCGATGGTTACGCGCAATCGTTTGGGGCGCCGGGATTCATCAAGATCAACGCATCGTGGTTTAGCGCGACGGAGCGCGGCACGTTTGCGGGCGTGTTCGGTTTCATGATTAACTTTGGGCGGGTGGCGATCAACCAGCTCGGGCCGGCGGGGATCGCGGCGATCGTCGCCGTGGCGCTCGCGATCTGGGTCAAGGATACGCCGGAGGAGGCGGGCTTTCATGAAGTCTTCAAGGGCGAGTCCGATCACGATGATGTCGTGAAGGCGGATCTCCGCGATGTGTTCGTCACGATCGTCGCGAACAAATTCGTCTGGATCATCGCGGGTGCCTACGCTTGCACGGGTGCGGTGCGGCAGACGGTGGACCAGTGGTTTCCGCGTTACATGCAGGCGGTGCACAAGATCAACCTCGATGAGCCGCTGTTTCTCGTCGTTGTTTTTTTGATACCAG
The DNA here is from genome assembly GCA_945874455.1 of Opitutus sp. GAS368. Taxonomy (GTDB): domain Bacteria; phylum Verrucomicrobiota; class Verrucomicrobiia; order Opitutales; family Opitutaceae; genus GAS368. The sequence continues at coordinate 5,764 of CAMCHO010000026.1, forward strand.
TCGTGGCGTCGGCGGGTTCGTTTATTTCCGGCGTCGTGTCGGATCACCTGTTTGGCGGGCGGCGCGCGCCGGTGGCTGCGTGGATTTATTGTATCGAGATCGTCACGATTTTGATCGCGTCACGAGTAAGTGGAGCGACGGCCATCGCGGTGGCGTTTGTCATGGTGGCTTTCACGGCGAACTCCACGCACTCGCTGCTCGGGCCGGCGGCGGCGATGGACATCGGTGGGCGGAAGGCGGCGGCGTTTGCCTCGGGGTGTATCCATTCTTTTCAATACCTCGGCGCGGGCTTTGCGATACAGATTCTGGGGCGGCTGCTGGCTAAGACCGACTACACTTACTTTTTTTATTTCACGGTGCCGTGGGCGGTGGTGGGGGCGGTGCTGATTTTTAGCATGGCTGGCCAGCGGAAATTGCGAAAGGGGTCGGGGCATTGACGCGGAATCGTTCCGCTGAGTGCTGAGGGTTGAGCGGTGAGCGGTGAGCACCGGAAAGCGGCCCTCGGCAGCGAGGTGTCTGCAAATCAGAGGTCCTAGACGTCGTAGAACGGCGTGCCTTCGCCGGGGGCGACGATGGAGAATTCGCAGCTGGTGAGGGTGGCGCGGACGCCGGCGAGGGCCTGTTCGACGGCGGCGGGAGAATTGCATTCGCTCGAGAGGTGCGTGAGGTAGACACGGCGCCAGCGGGGGCTCGCGATGGCGGCAAGGAGCTCGCGCGTGGCCTCGTTGGAGAGGTGGCCATGGCGGCCGGAGATGCGCTGCTTGAGCGACCAAGGGCGCTTGGTGTCGGCGGCGAGGAGGTCGGAGCAGTGGTTGGACTCGACGACGACGACGTCGCACTCGCGGAGTTGTTCGCGGACGTTTTGCGGGGCGTGGCCGAGGTCAGTGACGTAGGCGAGAGAACGGCGCGGGGAGAGCAAGTCGTCGGCGTGACCGGTGGTGAAACGGAAGCCGACGGGTTCCTGGGCGTCGTGCGGGACGGCGAAGGTGGTGACCTCGAGGTCGCGGTAGCGGAAGCGCGAGCCGGTTTCGAAGAGCTGCCAAGCGGGGCGATGGGCGGCGTCGAGTTTGGATTGGACGGCGCGGCTGGTGGCGGGATTGGCGAAGACCTGGATGTGCGGATGCTTTTTCAGACCGTCGATACCGGCGGCGTGGTCGCTGTGTTCGTGGGTGAGAAAGATGGCGTCGATGCGCGCGAGGGATTCGTCGGCGTCGAGGAGGAGGGCGGAGAGTTTTTTCGCGGAGAAGCCGGCGTCGACGAGGACGCGCGCGCCCTCGGTGATGAGCAACGCGGCGTTGCCCGAGCTACCGGAACCGAGGATGCGGAAACGCATGGGCATGGGTCAGAGTGCGAGTGCGAGTGAAAGTGAAAGTGAAAGTGAACGTGCGAGTGAAAGTGAAAGTGAACGTGCGAGTGAACGTGAACGTGAACGTGAAGGGAGGGGGCGGGGGGCGGGAGGGCCAAACTAAAACGTCGCAACGGCCAAGCGCGCACCTGTCGCGGGGGTAGGGACGGCTCTCCGAGCCTGCCGGGATTCCGAAGGTAGACGCGAGTGGCGGCCGCCTCGCAGCGGCGTCCCTACCACTGGCAGAGGGCGGCGATGCCGGCCGCGGAGCCGTCGCGGGCCCAGCTGTCGAGCTGGGCTTGGTCTTTGAGCTGTTGACCGCGGTGGCGCGGGACCGCGGCGAAGACGTTGGCGCACTCGGTGAGGCCGGTCATATCGCCCCAAAGTTTCTCGAATTGGGCGACGGGATAGACGTCCTCCTGGCCGTGGCCCCAGCGTTTCTTAACGTCCTTGAGCGTGACGTAGGTGGGGACGCGGGCAGCCATGGTGCGGACGGCGGCAGCGGTGCGGACGGAGTCGGCGAGTTCGGCGCGCGTGAGTCCGAAGAGGGTGAGCAGGCGATCGATGTCGATCCAGCAGGAGTTCGTGTTGTAGTAGGTAAGATTGAATTCGTCGGACTCGCGCGGGAGGGCGAGGCCTTCGATGAGGCGCATGCGGCCGTCGACGCGCGCGAGGCCGCCGCCGTGGTCTTCGATCCGACGGGGGATGACTTCCCAGCCGAGGGTGGCGCCCGAGGCTTGGAACCAGCCAACGAGGGTGGGATCGAGGGTAGCGCCGAGCGTATCAATATTATGGACGAGGAGCGTGCGGAGCTGTGGGCGGGCGGCGAGGAGGCGGCCGAGCGTACCGTTTTTCAGGAGGTTCGGGATTTCGAACCAATGACCGACTGGGTGGAGGCATTGGCCGGGAAGATTATCCGTGTAGTCGGTACCTTCGCCGGCGTTGCGCGCCCAGTGGGTGAGCGCGGTGCGGACGCTGTCGCGCATTTTCTCTTTTTGTTCGTCGAGTTTTTGTTGGGCGGTTTCTTCCCACGCGAAGGTCAGGTCGCGCGCGGCGGGAATGAGACGGAGGCCGATGGAGCGGCCGGGGGAAAGGAAAACGGTGTGGTCGAGGGCTGACGAAAAATGGGTGCGGAAGGAGTGTTCGATGGGTGCGTGCGTGAGGTGACTGGTGGTGAACACGTGCGGGACGTCGGCACCATAAAGCGCAGCGGTGTGGCGGGATTTGGCGAGGTGGACGTCGGCGAAGCTGCGGTGTTGGCCGGCGAATTTGGCGAACGGGTGGAGGGCCTTGACGACGCCGGCGCCTTGCGTCCAACGCGAGCCGACGCCAGCGGCGTAGGTGATGACAGCGCATTCGCCGCGAGCGAGGGAGGCCTCGCCGGCGGATTTCAAACCATCGTGGGAGAGCGGGCTCTTCCCGTCGGTCGTAATCAGGTTGAAGAGATCGGCGGTGGCGACGTCGTCGATGCGCGTGGAAGGGGCGAGGCGGTTCATCGCGAGGCCGATGCGGCCGGCGCGGAGATCGGCGCGGATTTGCTCGTGTTGCGTGCGGTCGAAGCCGTTTTGCTTGAGCAAGGCGTCGAGGCTGGGGCTCGCGCGCGCGGCGTCGGTGGACGTGGGCAGCAGGCGGTCGAGCAAGGAGGGGAGGGCCGCGGTGAACGCGGGTGCGGTCCGGGCGGCGCGGGTGAATTGGCCGAGGTCGGTGCGCTCGCGGGCGGTGAGGTCGCGGGCCTCGCGGCGGAGGTAAGCGGGTACTGTGAGTTGATAGAACTCAACGGGCAGGAGGGCGTCGGTGCCGGAGAGTAGCGCCGCGACGGAGCCGTGTTCGTTGATGGCGAAATCGTAGACGACGGGATCCATCGCGAATGGGAGCGAGGCCTGGAGCTCGCGTTTCGTGGCGAGCATGATTTCGAGCAGGCGGGTCTGGGCCTCGGCGCGCCGATGCGGCGCGAAAATAAAACCCATGCCGCCGCCGGACATGCCGCCGAGCATCCAGAAACCCCAGAAATCTTCGCCGAACGCGTCGCGGGTGCGGGCGATAAGTTGCTCGGTGTAGTGGTTGCTCACCCACGGAATCATCGTTTGGAGGGGCCCGAAGAAATTGTCGGTGAGCGCGCGACCGAGGCCGCGGATGTCGCCGGCGGACAGGAGGGCGAGGATCTCGTCAAGTGTGGCGACGGCGCGGCGGCGGGCGGTGAGTTCGGGTGCGCAGCGGAGGAGGTATTTCTCGGTGGCCATCTCGAGGATGGGGCCGACGTTTTGGGCCATGCCGCCGTGGACGAGCACGAGGGAGTCCGCGAGTTTTTGGCGGGCGGCCGCGGAGATGCGGTCAACGCCGAGGAGGGTGTGGCGCGGAAGGAGACGTCCGCGGCTGATACCGTATTCGGGATCGCCGTACACGGCGGGCGCGCCTTCGATGAGTTTGATGCCGGGCCAGAGTCCGCCGGAGTCTTGCCAGCCGCCGCCGGAGCCGCCGAGCCACTCGCCGAGGATCGCACGGGCGGCGACGATGCGACGTTCCGTTTCGTCGCTCGGGCCGGCGAGCGCACGGATCTGGCCGGTGGCGCGCATGCAGACGCCGATGAGGGCGCCGAGAAGGTTGGTGGAAACGGCGAGGCGGGAACCCTTCGGGATGCGGTTGACGCTACTGACGAGTTCGAAACCGCGACCGACGCCGAAGATGGTGGCGAGGAGTTCGGCGAGACTGGCGCCGGAACGTTCAATGCCGGGCGGGACGAGGCCGGCGGCAATGACGGCGGCTTTCAACAGCCCAAGGTAGTCGCGGCCGAAATCAAAGACGTCGTCGAGGGTGGTGAGCGTGGCGGTGGCTTCAAGGTCAACGCTGGCGAGCCGGATAACGGGTTCGTCGATGACGCGGAAGAACGCCTCGACGGGCGGGCGGGGCGCGGCGTCGCGGCCGTGCAGGCCGAGGTCGACGGAGATGTTGAGGACGCGCGCGCCCTCGGGGAAATCCATGCCGAGGAAAAAAATATCGGACCATCCGCAGTGGGTGAGATCCATCCGCACGGGGGTGCGCTCGCGCAAGAGCGGGTAGGGTGCGTCGGGGGCCGAGGCTTCCCGCGCGATCAGTTCGGGGCGGACGCGCAGAGATTGGTCGAGCGGGTGGCCGAGGCGAAACATCCACGCGTTGCCGCGGGTGGAGCGGACGGTGTGGCGGACTTGGTCGGCGAGGGTTTGAAACGCGAGGGCGTGGTGCGCGGCGGCGAGGGCGCTGGAGAGGGTTTCGCTCGGGCCGTGGGCGAATTGGGCGGTGGAGAAGACGGTGATGGCCTCTTCGAAACGGCGTTCGAGCAGGTGTCGGAAACCAGCATAGGGCACGCGGCCGAGGCGCGGGAGATCGGCGCGCGCGGGGAGGTGGTAGCGGTGGATGGCGGTGAAGAAAAACAGTGCGCGGACGCGCTGGTAAAGGTTCGTTGCGCGGCGTCGATAGGCGTCGAGCTCGGCGCAATCGGCGAGGAGCTCGGCGACGGAGCGGCCCGCGCACCAGGCGTCGATGGCGGTGTCGCGCGTGGCGGCATCGGCGGACGCGATGAGGTCGGTGACGCGGAGGGGCGGCGAGGACATGGGCGGAAACGAAGGCACAAAGTGTTTAACCACGGAGTTCACGGAAGGGCAGGGAAGACGGAAAGGAATTCAATCGCGGTCGATACAGGGATCACGCGGTGCATTGAATCGAGCCGTGTCTATCGCGAAACCCGTGGTGAAAAAAATGAATTTCAGGACTCCTCGGTGCGGACGGCGAGGAGTTCGACGAGCTGGGTGAGGACTCGGTCGCGATCGCGACCGGAGAGGGACAAGGCGAGCTGGGCGAGGAGCAGGCCATAAGGTGCGCCGATGTCGTAGCGGCGGCCGGCGATGGAAAACGCCAGATAACGACGGCGGGCGGCCAGCGTGTGGAGCGCCGGCGAGAGACCGAGCGGTTGGTCGGGGGCGGCGGCGTGGTGTTCGTCGAGGATCGCGAACAGGTCTGGGCCGAGTACGTGGAGGCCGAAGAAGCAGAGGTAGAAGCCCGCGCGCAAACCGGGGACGATGAGGTGTTGTTCGGCGACGGTGGGCGTCGGTTTCTCCAGGACGGTGTCGATTTGGTAGAGCGGGCGGGCGCCGCCGATGAGTTTACCGCCGATGGCACCGTAGGAGGTGAGGTGGCTCTCGCGCGTGGGCTGCACGGCGGACACGGAGGTGTTTTCGGTGTTGGCGACCGCGATGAGTTGGCGGGCGCAACTGGTGGTGCCGTGGGCGACGTGGAGGTGATCACCGACGAGGTGAAGGAACGGTTGGTCGCCCACGAAGTCGCGGCCGCAGAGAATGGCGTGGCCGTAGCCGCGCGCGGTGGGTTGGGCGATGAAACGCACTAGTGAGCGGAGGGCGCCGCAGGCCTCGGCGTAGGCGGTTTCGTCACCGGGACAGACGATGACGCAGAATTCCTCGATGCCGGCGCCGGCGGCCTCCTCGAGGACGATCTCGAGGGCGGATTTCGTCTCGCCGCGTTGATCAATCAGCGTTTGGAGCGGGAGCGTGCGCTGGCGGGGGTTGGCGGCGGTGACGAGGGCTTTGCGGATAGGCATGGGAGGCGCGGGGGCGGAAACGAAAGGCGGAGTCAGAAGCGCCGCGCCGGTTGATTCAATCGGAAAGGCGGCTCAACCCCATAACCACCGAACGACCTCTGCGCCGAACGACCACGGCGATTGACGGAGGAAACTATTGTGCTACTAGTTGGCCCTGCATGCCGTCAAAATCCGCCAATCTGAAACGCTCCGCACGCTCTCCGCGTGCGAGGGCACCGCGTGCATTGAGCGGCACCGTGTTCATCACGCGGCAAGTCCATTTCAACTCGGCGCACCGGCTGCACAATCCGACCAAGAGCCAAGCGTGGAATACGCGGCAATATGGCCTGTGCACCAATCCGCACTGGCACGGACATAACTATGTGCTCGAGGTGACCCTGCGCGGACAGCCCGATCCGGTGACCGGCTACATCGTGGACTTGGGTGAGTTGAAGCGGATTTTGCACGTGGCCGTGGTCGACAAGTGCGACCATCGGAATCTGAACACGGATGTGGATTTTCTCCGGGACGTGATTCCGTCGACGGAAAACCTCGTGATCGCGTTTTGGCACGAAATCGAACCGCGCATTAAGGCCGGGAAATTGCATTGCGTGCGCCTGTACGAGACGCCCCGGAACTTTGCCGAATTTTTCGGCCCGGAGGCCCGCCCCGCCTGACAATTTTAGCCGCTAAACTTGGCTACGCGCGGTTGTTATCGTCACCAACCGGCGGGCCGTTTGCTCCCACGAAAAACGACATGAAAAAGAAACCGATGTATCTGCACGAGACCGCTGGCGGTGTGCCGCCGCTCGTGAACCGCCGCCACGACGCGACGTTTAAATCCGATGCGGCTTATCGTGCCACGTTGCCCGACATGATGGAGGCGGTGAACGCGGCGGAAGGCGCGCGCGTGCCGATCCAGCAGGTGGGCTGCGCGAATTTCCGGCTGCCGCTGAAATTCTGCACGGCGAACGGAAAACTCCATACGCTGGAGACGAGCGTAACGGGCACGGTGTCGCTGCAGGCGGGCCTGAAGGGAATCAATATGGGGCGCATCATGCGTTCGTTTTATGAACATGAGGACGAGGTGTTCACGTTCGAAGTGCTGCGGAAGTTGTTGCTGAAGTATCAACGCAAGATCGATTCGTTCAACGCGCGCATCCGTTTGGCTTTTTCCTATCCGATGCTGCAACCCAGCCTGCGGAGTGGATTGGCGGGCTGGCAGTACTATCGCGTCGCGTTCGAGGCCACGATGGATGGCGACGGGAAATTCCGCCGCGTGATCGAGTTTGATTTTGTCTATTCGTCCACGTGTCCGTGCAGCGCGGAGCTGGCGGAGCACGCGCGGCAGACGCGCGGCGTGTATGCCACGCCGCATGCCCAACGATCGAAGGCGCGCGTGCGGGTGGAACTCGCGGCGGGCCGCAGTGTGACGATCGAGGATTTGCAGCGACACTGCGCGAATGCGCTCAAGACGGAGACGCAGGTGATGGTGAAACGCGAAGACGAGCAGGCGTTCGCCGAGCTGAACGGCGCCAACATCAAGTTCGTCGAGGACGCGGCCCGGCTGCTTTACCGCGAATTGGCGGGCGACAAACGCATCGCCGATTTTCAGGTGGCGTGCTCGCACCTCGAGTCGCTGCACTCGCACGATGCGGTGAGTGTGATTGTGAAAGGCGTGAACGGCGGGATGACGGCCGACTTCATGGATTTTGGATCGTTGGTGTGCTGAAGGCGCGGCAGCAGGCGCACGGACACACGGACACACGGAAGAACTTTATGAAAACACCTGTCGTTCTGATTACCGGCGCGTCGCAAGGAATTGGCGAGGCGATCGCCAAGGTGTTTGCGAAGGAAGTGCGCGGGGTGCGGCTCGCGCTGGTGGCGCGGAATGAGACGAAGCTGCAGGCGGTGGCGCGGGCGTGCGGGAAAGTGGCGAGCGGCGGGGCGGCGGCGGTGGCGGTTTTCGGGTGCGATGTGAGCGACGAAGCGGCGGTCGCGACGCTGCGCGCGGCGGTGACGAAGCGGTTCGGGACGGTGGACGTGTTGATCAACAATGCGGGGGCTTTTACGATGGCGCCGTTTCTGGAGAGCAGCGTGGCTGATTTCGACCGGATGGTGGCGGTGAATCTGCGGAGCGCGTTTTTGGTCACGCGAGCGTTTGTGCCCGCGATGGTGAAACGGAAGAGCGGCGACGTGTTCTTCATGAGCTCGATCGCAGGCCTCGAGGCGTATCCGCTCAGCGCGGCGTATTGCGCGGCAAAGTTTGGGGTGACCGGGCTGGCGAAAGTTTTGCGTGCGGAGACCCAAGACAAGGGGGTGCGCGTGTGTTGCGTGCACCCGGGCGCGACGTGGTCGCCGTCGTGGAGCGCGAGCGGCGTGAAGCCCGAGCGAATCATGCCGGCGGCGGATGTGGCGCGGGCGTTTTTGGATGTTTATCGGCTGACTCGAAATACCGTCGTCGAAGAGATCGTGCTGCGACCGCAGCTGGGTGATCTCTAGGGTTGCTGATGGTAGGCTGATGGGCTTTCTGCTGGCGATGTCGGTCGTTCGCTCGGGGGCGCGGGTGCGACTGGAACGTCAGGACGCGGTCGGCGGTGCGGTCAGCCGGGCAAGGGCCATGGTGAAAACGAACGACCGGATCGAAGTCCTTGCGTATCGGGATGAGTATGACGGGAGGAAGAATCGCTGCCGAGATTACGCACGCACGGTCGCGGGCACGCGGAGACGGCGGGGATGACCAGTCTCGGCGGCCCTTGGGTGAACGCCAGCCGACACGGAAATTGGCGACGGCGTAGACGTCGTGGCGGAGGGCGTGGCCGAGGGTGTCAGCGTTGTCTTCGACGGGGACCGTGGAGGTGCCGTCGAGTGAAAACGTTGGGCGCGGTTTTCGACGAGGCCGTCGTGCTCGCGCTCGGCTTTGAGCGGTCGGGCAGAGGGAGTTTAACGCGGGCTGCGGAATGAACTCGGGGCGATGGTCAGCGGGGGCATCGGCACGTCGAGGGACGCGGCGACGGCGCGGAGGAGCTCGGCTTCGGCGGTGAGGATTTGGCCATCGGCCCCGGCGATGTGAGCGCAGGCGAGGATCGTGCGTTGGCGGATGGCGAGGCTGGCGGTGGCGAGCGTGTCGAGGGCAGGGTCGAGCGGGCCCACGTCGCAGTCGATGGGATCACGCAGCGTGAGCTGGTGTGCGATGAGTTTGATGTGCGCGGCACCGATGGCGAAGGCTTCGGAGGCAGAGAGGGTACGGTTGTCGGAGGTGTGAGCCATCGCAGAAAGTACGATGGAAATTTCGTCGACGACGGCGTTGAAGGAATAGATCTGCACGTCGGCATCGCTGGGCGTGCGGCCAAGGGCGAGCGTGCGGATGAGAAGTTTTTGCAACGCGAACTCAAAGGCGGTCACGCGGCCGTCGACGTGGACGAGTTCGTCGAGTGTAGCGAGGAATGGGTCTAGGGCGGTGGGTGGAAGCAGGCGAAGCGCGGGGAGCGCGAGCTGCAGGAGTGGGAGTTTGTGCGCGAGGCCGAGCGCAGCCAAGGACGGTGCGAGCGCGTCGAGGGTGCGCAGGGCGTCGCCCCCGGAGCGGCTCGCCACGAGGCTGCGTTGGCGGGCGCGCGTCGCGGGGTCCTCATCGAGCAGGAGTCCGTAGAGGAGGATTTGGGCTTCGGCGGGGGTTTGGGTGGCGGCGCGGAGGCGGGCCGGGGTGGAGTCGAGCAGGAGTCGAGCGTTGGAGATTTGGTCGGGTGTGAGGGTGCCGACGGCGGCGATGGCGGCGGCGGGTGTAGCGGGCAGGTGGGCGAGGTGAGAGGTGCGCGAGGATTGCGCGGGGGCGAGACCGGCGGTGACGAAGGACTCGCGGGCGACGTCGACGACGTCGGGCGGGGCAATCATTTGGCCGTTGAATTGGGGATCGATGGCGCGGATGCGTTCGTCGAGGGGAGGGTGGGTGGCCCAGAGGCCGCCGAAGTGGGAGCGGAAGCCTTGCGCGAAAAAGAAGTGGCCGATGGCACCGCTCTGGTTGGACTGGATCGAGGAGCCAAGAGCGAAGCCGCCGATTTTTTTCAATGCGCCGCTGAGGCCACCGGGGTTGCGCGTGAATTGGACGGCGGAGGCGTCGGCGAGGTATTCGCGTTGTCGTGACACGGCGGCCTGAATGAGACGGCCGAAGAAGTAGCCGACGTAGCCGAGGACGAGGAGGGCGAGACCGACGAACCCGATCGCGATGAGCATGCCGCCGGAATTCTTGCCCTCGCGGTCGCGCGAGCCGGCGAGACTTTGGAAGCGGATGGTCCACAGGATGCCGCGGCCGGCGAGACCGAGGACGAGAATACCGAAGACCAGCGCGGTGAGGCGCATGTTGAGGCGCATGTCGCCGTTGAGAATGTGGCTGAACTCATGGCCGACGACGCCTTGAAGTTCGTCGCGGGAGAGTTTTTCGAGGGTACCGCGGGTGACGGCGACGACGGCGTCGCTGGTGTTGAGGCCGGCGGCGAATGCGTTGATGGCGGGCTCCTCGTCCATGATGTAGACGGCGGGCATGGGGACGCCAGACGCGATGGCCATCTCTTCGACGACGTTGAGGAGGCGGCGTTCGAGGGTGTCGGTGGTGTGGGGATCGACGCGGCGACCTCCGACGCTCTCGGCCACGGCGGAGCCGCCGGCGGAGAACTCGTTCCATTTATAGAGCGAGGCGAGGCCGACGACGGCGAGGGTGAGGGAAGAGACGCCGAGGAAAAGCTGGGGCTGCCACCAGGAAGGCGGCTCTGAGCGGTGAGCCGAGAGTTGAGGGCTGCGGCCGGAGCGGCGCGGGTTGTCGTCGTGCGTCTGGCGAAGGGCGAAGACGGCCGCGCCGTAGCCGCCCAGCACGGTGCCGAGGACGGCGAGTGCGAAGAGCGCGATGAGGCGGGACGTGCTCTTTTTGGCGCGGGCTTGGGCTTCGAAGAAATCCATCAGGTGAAGTCGGTCACATTCGGGGCGCGAAGCGCAGGCCAAAAGACCTGAAGGCCGGGGAGTGTCCGCAGTGGGAGAAGGGGCGCTTAAAGGAAGGCGCCGCTATCGGCGTCCGGCCGTCCAACGAGCGGAGCGGTTTTTTTCTGTGCTGGTTCATCGTCCCAGGTTCTGCGGTCGGCATCGCGTTTGGATTTCTCAGCCGGACTGAACTGAAGGCTGTTGGGAATGACGCTATCGCGATAACCTCAGCGTTCTCGCGTCCGATCATAGAGCATGCGTTTAAACGCGGGGCAGAGGAGCTTCACGGCGCGCGACCTCGAGGATTTTTGGTCGGTTAAAACTGCACCTTCGGCGCGTTGCGCTCGGTGGGGTCGTCGATCTTGAAGAGCTCGGCGGCAGTGAAGCCGAACATGCCGGCGAAAATCACGTTCGGGAAAATTTCGCGGGCGGTATTATAGAACTGGACGCTGTCGTTGTAGGCTTGGCGGGCGAAGGAGACTTTGTTCTCCGTCGAAGTCAGCTCCTCGGTGAGCTGGAGCATGTTGGCGTTGGCCTTGAGTTCTGGATACTGTTCGGAGACGACCATGAGGCGGCTGAGAGCGCCGCCGAGGCCGGCTTCGGCGGACATGAGGCCCTTCATGGCGTTGGCGTCGGCGGGATTGGCGGCGGCTGCCTGCGACGCGGCGAGGGCGATATTGCGGGCTTTGATGACGGCCTCGAGCGTGCTGCTCTCGTGCTTCATGTAGCCCTTGGCGACCTCGACGAGATTGGGGATGAGATCGTAGCGTCGCTTGAGTTGAACGTCGATTTGGGCGAACGCGTTTTTGAAACGGTTACGGAGTTCGACGAGTTTGTTGTAGATGCCGGCGACCCAGAGGCCGAGCACGAGAACGATGGCAAGTAGGACGCCGAGGGCAATGAGTGCGGTGATCATGGGAGCGGTTGGATTGATGGAAACAGGGGACTGTGCGCGAGGAACTTTTAGGGGCGAGACGGAACTTGTTACAAGGCGGTTGATTGTTTCCAAGGTGCGACCCAACTTGGCCGCGAACCAGCGCCCATCCATGAGACTCAGGAAATTTCTCCTTCTATTCGTGTCGTGTTGCCTCGGGCTGATGGTGGCGGTGCGCGCGCAAGACGCGCTCACTGCACGGGCACCGCTGACGGGTTCGGCGGCGGGAACTCCGGTCTCGCCGGCGACGAGCGCGGTGACGCTGGCTGCCGCGCAACGTGCGCAAGAGCTGGGTTTCCCCTCGGTGGCGGCTGGGATCTACCGGCAGTTGCTTGAGGTACAGGGAGCAGATCGCCCAGCGCTGACCCTGGCTTTGGCCACGGTGTTGCTCGATGGCGGACAGCCGGCGGAAGCGGAAAACGTGTTGTCGGGAGGAGAGGGCTTGCGTGGGGCGGCGTGGCATTTGCGCGCGGGGCTCGCGGCGATGCAGTTAAGAAAAATGGACGTCGCGCGGGCGGAGTTGGCGGCGACGCGGGTGGATGAATTGTCGCCGGCGGACCGGGCGTGGGCGTCGTTCTTGCAGGGGGCCTTGTTCGATTTGGCGCCCGTGCAAGACATGACAAAAGCCAATGAGTCCTACATCCGAGCGGAACAGGCGGCGACGAATGAAATGGCGCGGGCGCGGTTCAAACTGGCTGCCGAGCAGGTGCGCCTCGGGGTCGGCAATCCGAGTGAGGCGGCGCAGCGAGTGGCGCGGCAGAATTACGAAAACAACAAAGGGCGAGCGGTCGGCTATGGATTTGCCGAGACCCTGGCGGTCTATCTCCATCAGGCGGGGCGGACGGCGGAAGCAACGAGTTTTTTGCAGCAGGTGTTGCTGACGCTCCTGCCGCAAGAGCGCGCGCAAGCGGATCGGTTCCGTTTGGTGCTGGGGCTGATTGCGGACAAGGGGCCGGGCGGGGTGGGGCGGGTGGCGCTGAACCAGTTGATCGGAACCGGGAGCGATCCGGAGCGGCAGCGAGTGGCGCTGCAATTGCTCGCGCGGTCCTCGCAGGATCCGGTGGAGCGCGGGGTGTTTCGGGCGGAACTCAACCGGCTGATTGATGCCCCGACGAAACATCCGGTGCTGGAGAGTTTGTTGTTGTTTCGGGCGCAAGTGGCCCTCGCGGAGAAGGACTATGCACCGGCAGAGCGTGATAGCCGACGGCTCTTGGACGAGTACCCGGGTTCGCCGTTTCGGGTGTATGCGTTGGGGGTGTTGACGGCCTCGGCGTGGGAACAGCGGCGCTACCGCGCGGCAGCCGATAACGCGCGGAAGGCGGGGTTGGAACTCGCGCCTGGGACGCAGTCGGGCGGCGCGGTGGGGGCGGCGCAGGCGCGCGCTGAGTTGGTGTTGCTCGAGGCGGAGGCTTGGTTTCGCGCGGGGAGTGCGGGTGACGCCGGTGATTTTCGCAACGCGGCGGACGCCTATGCTGCGGCTTTGCGCGAGCGGCCGGAAGGTGTGCGCGCCGGAGATTTGATGTTTCAGCGGGTAGTGTCGGAGATCAAAGCGGGGTCCATGGATGCGGCGCAGCCGTTGCTCGACGAATTGGGGCGTGATCCGGGTTTTGACTTGGAGAACCGCTGGCGCGCGGAGTGGAATCTCGCCCGCGCGTTGCAAGTGCAGGGACCGACGGGCGTCCAGCGGGCGTATGCGCGGGTGAATCGATTGCTCGCGGAAAAACGCGATGACGGCGCGGCGGTGACCGGGGTGGGATTGCCGGCAGAGTTGCGCGCGCGCATGGCGTGGTTGCAGGCCCGGCTGGCCTTGGACGCCGGCGAACCGGAGCGCACGTTGCAGCTGGCTGACGACCTGGCTGGACTGCTCACGGGGCTGGACGAAAACCTTCGCAACGAAATTGCCAGCACGGCCAGCTTGGCCAAGGCCGAGGCAAACTTCGCCCTCGGCCGCGAGGCGGCGGCGCTGGAGACGCTGAAAAAGCTGCGGGAAGATCCCCGGTTTGAAAAGTCGGACGCGGCCGTGCAGTCCTACTTGATCGAGGCCGGGCATTTGGCCGCGCAGGAAAAAACCGTCGACGCCCAAAAGCTACTGACTCGGCTGGCGGATGATTTTCCGCAAAATGAACTCGCGCCCTACGCGCTTTACCAAGCGGCGTTGCAAGCGGAGCGCCGCGGGCAGGATGCCAATTACAAGGAGGCGAATCGACTCATCGAAGATCTCGTGAAAAAATATCCGCAGAGCGACTTGGTCTTCTCGGCGCGGCTCAAGCAGGGCGATTTGTTGCGTAACCTGAACGATCTGCCGGCGGCGCAGCGCGCCTACGAGGACTTGCTGAACAAGCCCGCGTCGCAGGAAAATTTAATTTTGGCGCAGTTGGCGTTGGCGGCCTGCCACAATGCCCAGTCGTCGGGCGATGCGTCGCACTTTAATAGTGCGCAGACGTTGTTCGAGCACTTGCGCGATCGCGTGGACGCGCCCGTGGATGTGCGGGTGGAGGCGGGTTACAATCTCGGAGAACTTTGGGTTCGCCGGGAGAACCGGGCCAAGGCACTGGAAATCTGGTGGCAGGACGTCGTGGCCACATTTCTCGTCGACGGAAAACGGGCGAATGAGCTTCAGGCCAAAGGGCGTTACTGGATGGCGCGGACGCTCTATCGTTTAGGCGAGGTGTTTGAGCAGCAAGAGCGGCTCGAGGAAGCCAAGGAAGCATGGTTGTTGCTGTTGAAATCAAAATTAGGCTGGGGTGAGACGCTGGCCAAGGCGAAGCTGGCGCGGTTCGGGGTGTCGGAGGCGAAGCCGTGAGCGCGCGTAGGATTTCGGATTTACCCTTGGCGATGAACTCCCTCTAACTTCACTCCACGATGTCTGTTCTTGATCCAAGTCTGTTTGCGAAGGGTGGTCCGATGATGTGGGTGCTGCTGGTGCTCGGCGGGTTCGCGCTCCTGCTCGGCATCGAGCGAACGCTCTATCTCCACCGGGGGCAGATCAAGGCGAAGGCGTTCATCGATGGCATCAAGAACATCCTCGCGAAGCGCCGTCTCGTGGAGGCCCTCACCGTGTGCGAAGAGACGCCGGGCCCGGTCGCCGCAGTCGTAAAGGCGGCTTTGTTACACGCGGATGACAGCGCTGAATCCATGCGGTTTCACGTGCAAGAGGCGGCGGTGATTGAGCTGCCGGCCTTGGAGCGTCGGTTAGGCTCGATTGCCGCAATTGCGCAGGTTGCCCCGTTGGTGGGTCTCTTGGGCACCGTGCTCGGGATGGTCACGACTTTTTTGGCGTTCGAGCAAGGTGGCAATTATGCGACCGCCGGGGCGCTTTCAGCGGGGATGTGGCAGGCGCTGCTCGCGACAGCGGGCAGCTTGATGCTCGCGATTCCGGCGCATTTGGCCCACCATTTTCTGAGCGGACGAGTCCGCGCCGTCGTGCGGGACGTCGAGTGGTCAGGCAACGAGATCATGAAATTCCTGCTCACCGAGTATCGTGTGGTAAAGTCGGGTGAAGTGGGCACGCCGGGATTGGGCCAATGATCACACGTCCGCTCGAACTCTCGTCTCGATTGCGTCCCGAACCGCGGACCTTCGATTGGCTGTTCTACATCAACGGCGGATTGATCGTGTTGTTTTTCTCGTTGTTTGGGTCACAATTTGTACTCGCGCCTGGGCTTGGCGTCACGTTCCGGCTGCCGACCATGCCGGGCGCTTCGGCTGGAGCGGCGATCACCACCCATCGCATCAGCGTGGTGCGGTCGGACCTCATCTTTACCACTGGCGAAGGTGCGATTACCGCGAAGCAACTGCGTGGATGGTTGGAGCGGGAAGCGAAAAAAACCAAGCAAGCTTCGTTGTTGGTCCTCATTGGGGCGGGCGTGCCCGCCGCTGATTTCACGGAGATTGCCAGCGCGGCCCACGCTGCGGGTTTCGTGCATGTGCAAATGGGGGCGCAGGATGCCACGACGCCCTCGGTCGGTGGCCGTTAATCCGATGGCCGCGCCAAGAACGCCCCAGAAGCTTTGGGTGATCGCTCTTGCGGGGACCGCAGTCGCCGCCGGTGCGGTGTTGATGTTGTTTCGCGAACCGCCAGCGCTGCGTCCTCCGGCGGAAAAGCCCCCTGCGAAGCGCACCGTGACCTTGGTCAATGACAAAGACCACGTGGTGACCGAAGAGTCGATTTTACTGGACCCGACGGCGCTGTTCCTGCCGACGCGTTGGAATGCGACTCAGCGTGAAATCCCGCGCCGCGAGGCGGGGGGAATGTTTCAAGGCTACGACACACCGAGGCACAGTTTCGCTGAAAATGAACTCAAGTTGGGTTTGCCCGCGCCAATCGCCGTGCCGACCGGAGCAGCTGAGGCCGTGATGGTCGAAACATCGGTGTCGGCGCTAGTAGGATTAGGTCGGACGGATCAAGCCGTGCCGATCCCGCCACTGCGGGGCGGATTCGTGGAGATCGTCGCAGCCGCCAGTGGGCGGTCGGTTCTGGCGCAGGCCATTCTTGAGCGTCCGCCCGTGTCGGACCAATGGCAGCCGGTCGAATTTATGGCTGCGGTGGACGCGTCGGGATTGATTGGGCCCCTCGTCGTAACGACCCGTTCAGGCATCGAAGAAGTGGATAGTTTTTTTTCAAATTATTTGATTCGGACACTGCGATTCGGTTCGCGTCTCGGGCCCGGTTTCTATCGAATTTCCATCGGGCCGTAGAGATTTCGGAGAAATGTTCGAATTTGCTGTTGACGGTGCGAAATCAGGGTTGCAAGTTCCCCCGCTCTTTTCGTTTTTTGGCACTCCCTTAGTCTGCCCAGATAGCTCAGTTGGCAGAGCACGTCCTTGGTAAGGACGAGGTCACGGGTTCGAATCCCGTTCTGGGCTCCAGTGCCAGATTACCAACGTCGTTCCGGCTTCTCGACGAAAAACATGAGGTCATCTTTCATCATCCACACCACCAGTACTAACGTCTCCAACGTCTCACAAGCACATGGCTAAAGCCTCATTCGAACGCACCAAACCACACGTCAACGTCGGCACCATCGGCCACATTGACCATGGCAAGACGACCACGACCGCCTCGATCTTGGCGGTGCAGGCCCGCAAGGGCTTGGCCGAAGTCAAGGCCTATTCGGATATTGCAAAGGGCGGAACCGTCCGTGATGCGACCAAGACGGTGACGATTGCCGTAGCGCACGTTGAATACGAGACCGCCAAGCGCCACTACGCGCATGTCGATTGCCCCGGCCACGCCGACTTCGTGAAAAACATGATCACCGGTGCTGCCCAAATGGACGGCGCTATTTTGGTGGTTTCCGCGGCTGACGGCCCAATGCCCCAGACCAAGGAGCACGTTTTGCTTGCCCGCCAAGTCGGCGTACCAAAGCTCGTGGTTTTCTTGAATAAGGTCGATCTCATCGACGATCCCGATTTGCTCGAACTCGTCGAGGAAGAGATCCGCGATCTTCTGACCAAGTATCAATTCGACGGTAAGAATGCCAAGATCGTCCGTGGCTCCGCCACAGCAGCTCTTGAGGGCACCCCTGAAGGCGAAAAAGCTATCGGCGAACTGATGGACGCCATCGATAACGAGATCGCTGAACCGGTTCGCGAGATGGACAAGCCATTCCTGATGTCGGTGGAAGACGTCTTCTCGATCACTGGCCGCGGTACCGTGGCGACCGGTCGTATCGAGCGTGGTGTAGTTAAGGTCAACGAGGCCGTCGAGATCGTCGGCTTGAAGGACACTGTGGTCTCCGTGGTTACGGGTATCGAAATGTTCCGCAAGCTGCTCGATAGCGGCCAAGCCGGTGACAACGTGGGCATTTTGCTCCGCGGTATCGATAAGGACGGCATTCAACGCGGCCAAGTGCTTGCCGCGCCGAAGAGCATTTTGCCGCACAAGAAGGCCAAGGCTGAGATATATGTTCTCTCCAAGGACGAAGGTGGTCGCCATACGCCGTTCTTCAACGGCTACCGTCCTCAGTTCTATTTCCGTACAACTGACGTCACCGGTATCGTCAATCTACCCAAGGGCGTTGAGATGATCATGCCTGGTGACAATATCGCCGTGGAGATCGACCTCATTGTGCCAATTGCCATGGAGAAGACCCAGAAATTCGCTATCCGTGAGGGTGGCCGCACCATCGGTGCCGGTCGCGTCTCTGAGATCATCGAGTAAGCTGTCGGCCAACCCTCTAAACTCGACACCGCCGAGGCCTCAAACTGGGGCCTCGGCTGCGTCGTCTAAGAAAGCCCATTACAGGCGTGTAGCTCAATTGGTAGAGTAGCGGTCTCCAAAACCGTTGGTTGGGGGTTCGATTCCCTCCGCGCCTGCCATATTCCGTTCATGAAAAATCCGTTCCGCAGCACCCGCATCTTCCTCGGCGAAATGGTCGGAGAGCTTCAAAAAGCTACTTGGCCCTCCCGCATAGAATTGCGTGACTCTACCATCGTGGTCGTCTTCGCCGCGGTTATCCTCGGTGTTTTCACCGCCATCAGCGATTTTTCGCTCACTCAAGTCGTGATCCTTTTCACCGATTGGGTCAGCTAACCTCGGTCCTGACCATCCATGTCCACTCAAACGACCGCGCCCGCCAGCGCCCAGTGGTTCGCTCTTCACACGCTTTCCGGCCAGGAAAACAAGGTGAAGCATTACATCGAGAAATTTAAAAAGGCCGAAGAACTTGACGATGCTATTTTCGAAGTTCTCCTTCCGACTGAAGTCGTTTCAGAGGTCAAGAACGGTAAAAAGTCCACCAAAGTTCGCAAACTTTACCCTGGCTATGTCTTCATCCAAATGTGCCTCTACGGTGAGGACCAGAAGGTGATTAACAAACCGTGGTATTTTGTGAAGGAAGTCGCTGGCGTGATCGGTTTCGTGGGCGGTGATCGTCCGGCCGCTCTTCGTCAATCTGAAATTGACGAAATCCGTTCTCGTATTGAGGCGGCCAACGGTAAGGAAGTTCCGAAAATCCAGTACTTGGTTGGCGAGGAAGTCAAAATTACGGATGGCGCCTTTGCGTCGCTCACTGGGCGGATCGACGAGATCGATCCAGACCGTGGTAAGCTGAAGGTATCTGTTTCTATTTTCGGACGATTTACGCCGGTCGAGCTCGAATATTGGCAGGTGCAACGCCTCACCGAGTGAGGCTCCGTAGCTACGTGCCTGCCGCCCTCCGCACCCTCTCAAACTAAACATCCGTCACTCTAACTCACATGGCCAAGAAGATCCAAGGTTACATCCGACTCCAATTGCCCGCCGGTGCCGCGAATCCCGCGCCCCCGGTCGGTCCCGCCCTTGGCGCGCAAGGCGTCAATATCATGGCGTTCTGCAAGGACTTTAACGCCCGCACTAAGGACCAAAACGGGATGATCCTGCCCGTGGTCATCACGGTGTTCACCGACAAGAGCTTCACTTTTATTCTCAAGTCGCCCCCGGCGAGCGTCCTCCTGAAGAAGGCCGCGAATATTGCCAGCGGTTCGGCCAAACCCAACCAAGACAAGGTCGGCAAGGTCACGACCAAGCAGCTCGCGGAAATCTGGAAGCTCAAGAAGGCCGACATGAATGCCAAAGATGAGGCCGCTGGTATCAAGATCATCGCCGGAACCGCCCGTAATATGGGCATCGAAGTCGTCGGCTAATTTTTGTCCGCACTAAAATAACACTCGCCGCGGGAGTCCTCACGGACGTTAGCACCGCAAGGAGTCAATATGCCCAAAGCCCATAGCAAACGCTACAACAGCGCCGTAAAAGTCGCTGATCTCACTAAGGATTATCCGCTTAAAGAAGCGATCGAGATCCTTGCCAAATTCCCAAAGGCCAAATTCGACGAGACCGTTGAGTTTTCATTTCGTCTCGGCGTCGATGGGACGTCAGGCGACCAGAACGTGCGCGGTACTACGCCGCTCCCGAATGGTTCTGGTAAAAAGGTCCGCGTGTTGGTCTTCACCGACGACACCGCGAAGGCGCTCGCTGCCGGCGCCGATCATGCCGGTCTCGCCGACATGATGCAGAAAATCAACGAGGGTTGGCTCGATTTCGACGTCGCGATCGCGACGACCGAAGCGATGAAGCAAGTCCGCACGCTCGCTCGCGTCCTCGGCCCCAAGGGCCTCATGCCTAATCCGAAGTCGGGTACGGTGACAGACGACATTCCAGCCGGTATCAAGGCCGTCAAGGCCGGCCGCGTGGAGTTCAAAATGGACAAATCCGCTAACATCGGCATCGGCGTTGGCAAGCGCTCGTTTACGACCGCGCAGATCCTTGAAAACGCGCAGGTCGTTTTGGAAGCTGTGGGTAAAGCCAAGCCAGCCTCTTTCAAGGGTGGGCAATTTATCAAGACGATCGCCCTCTCATCCAGCATGAGCCCCGGCATTCGCATCTCGTCCACTGAGTTCAGCAAATACTAAAAGGATTCACGACCATGAGAGCCGAAAAAAATTACCTGATCAAAGAGGTCGAGACCCATCTCAAGAAGTCCGACTACGTTATCCTCACCAATTTCTCGAAGGTGACCGTCGCCGACGCTGCCGATTTGCGCAAGCGACTCGAGGCCGAAAAGGCCGAGTTCCACGTCGTTAAAAACAGCTCTCTCCGCGTTGCGGCCAAGACCATGGGTCTGCCTGATTTCGAGAGCGCGTTGACGGGACCAACTGCTGTCATTGTGGGTGGGAATAACTCCGCTGGAGTCGCGAAAATCCTGAAGAAGTATTTCGGGGAAAAGCAGAAGCTCGAAGTGAAGATCGGCGTGATCGACAAGAAGCTCGTTAGCGCTGCCGACCTCGCCAAGATCGCCGACCTGCCCTCGTTCGAGGCACTGCGTTCGCAACTGCTTGGTCTGTTCACGCAGAACGCGGCGTCCTTCGTCCGCCTCCTCGACGCCAAGGTCAAGAAGGAGCAGCCCGCTGCTCCGGCCGCCTAAGTCCGCATCAATCCCGTCCATTTTCCCGGCGTGAGCCGGGATCCCAATATCCATTGTGGCAGGCTAGGGGATACGTCTCTTAAACGCGTTTCACTCTTCGAAACCGCTAGTCGGCCCAAGGAAAAGTCAACATGAGCAACATTACCAAAGACCAAGTTATCGAGTGGCTGTCCGCGCAGACGATTCTCGATCTCGCAAGCCTCGTCAAAGATCTCGAAGGCAAGTGGGGCGTATCCGCCGCAGCTGCCGCCGCTCCGGCTGCTGCCGGTGGCGCTGCCGCTGCCGCTCCTGCGGCTGAGGTTCAGACCGAGTTCTCCGTTATCCTGAAAGCCGCAGGCGCGAACAAGATCGGCGTCATCAAGGAAGTCCGTGCCATCACTGGCCTGGGCCTCAAGGAAGCCAAGGATCTCGTCGAAGCAGCCCCGAAGCCCGTCAAGGAGAACGCTCCCAAGGCCGAGGCCGAGGAAATCAAGAAGAAGCTCGAGGCCGCCGGCGCCCAAGTCGAGCTCAAGTAAGTCTACCGCGAAGCTTGGCGATTTCACTCGCACATCTTCCGTTCATTACGGGACAGGCCGTGCGCCCGCATGGCCTGTCCTTTGCTGTTTCCCTTTCCGTTCATTCGTTTGTCTCCAGCGTTTCGCCCTCAGCGAGCCGCTCCGTCCCTTTCAGCCTTCCAACTCTCACCGGGAACTCCCATGGCCGACCGCACCCACTCTGAACGCATTAACTTCGGCAAGCTCCGCGAAGTCATCCAGCCGCCGAACCTCATCGAGATTCAGATTACGTCCTATCTGGACTTTCTGCAAAAGGGCATTCCCGAAAAGCAGCGCAAGCCGCAGGGCCTTGAGGCCGTTTTCCGTGAGGTGTTTCCGATTCTTAGCTACGACGAGCGCCTGACGCTCGAGTACGTTTCCTATAATCTTGGTGACGCCAAGAGCAACGAGCTGGAGTGCCTCCGGGAGGGGATTACTTATTCCGTGCCGCTCTATGTGAAGCTCCGCCTCCGCGAAGAAGACTTCATTAAGGACGAGGATATTTACATGGGCGAAATCCCCATGGTGACCGAGCGTGGTTCCTTCATCATTAACGGTGCCGAGCGCGTGGTGGTTTCGCAGCTCCACCGTTCTCCGGGTATCGCGTTCGAAGTTACCCCGCATCCTAACGGTAAGCCGCTCCATTCTTTCCGCATCATTCCCGACCGCGGCACGTGGCTCGAAGTGCAGTTCGATAATAACGATTTGCTTTACGTTTATCTCGATCGCCGCCGCCGCCGCCGCAAGTTCCTGATCACGACGCTCCTTCGCGCTATTGGTTATAGCTCGGACATCGATCTGTTGAATCTTTTTTACGACATTAAGGATCTCAAGGTCTCCAAGGCTCTCGATCTCGAAAATGTTTCCACGCTCGTCCTTGTAGAGGACGCGATCGATGCCCAGAAGGGGGTCGTGCTCGCTCGCGCGTTTGAGCCCCTGACGAAGGCGATCGTACGTACGTTCGAGAAACACGACATCACGACGCTGCGCGTTATTGATACGTCCGTGGACGAAGGTGCCCTCATCCGTGCGCTGAAAAAAGATCCGACCCGCAACGAAGAGGAAGCCCTCAAGGAAATTTACAAACGCCTTCGTCCCGGCGAGCCGCCGACTACCGCGAACGCGAAAGCCTTGCTCAAGCGCCTCTTCTTTGATCCCAAGCGTTACGACCTCGGCCGCGTTGGTCGTTACAAGGTCAACCAAAAGCTCGGTCTGAAGATCGAGCTCGAGCAGCGCATCTTGGAGTCCGGCGACATCGTAGCCGCGACGAAATATCTCGTTCGCTTGAAGCGCGGCGTGGGCGTCGTCGATGACATCGATCACCTGGGTTCCCGTCGCGTACGCACTGTCGGCGAGTTGCTCGCCAATCAATGCCGCGTCGGCCTCAGCCGCACCGAGCGTCTTGTGCGTGAGCGCATGACGATGTATGACCAGAGCGTTGACTCGATCACCCCGCAAAAGTTGATCAACCCTAAGGCGCTGACGACCGTCATCCGTGACTTTTTCGCGCGTTCCCAGCTCTCCCAGTTCATGGATCAGATCAACCCGCTCGCCGAGGTCACGCACAAGCGTCGGCTTTCTGCGCTAGGGCCAGGTGGTCTCAATCGCGAACGCGCCGGTTTCGAAGTCCGCGACGTTCATCCGTCGCACTATGGTCGTATTTGCCCGATCGAGACGCCCGAGGGGCCCAATATCGGTCTCATCAATTCCCTCTCGACCTACGCCCGCGTTAACGAGTTTGGCTTCATCGAGACGCCTTACCGTCTCGCGAAGGACGGCCGCGTAACCGACAAGATTGACTACCTCACCGCCGACCAAGAGGAGGCCAAGGTCATCGCGCAGGCTAACTCTGAGCTCGACGACAAGGGGCACTTTGTGGGCAAGGTCACCGTGCGTAAAGACGGCGAGTTCCTCGAGGTACCCGCCGCTGACGTGAACTACATGGATGTCTCGCCCAAGCAGGTTATTTCGATCGCTGCGGGTATGATTCCGTTCCTTGAGCACGACGATGCGAATCGCGCGCTGATGGGAGCCAACATGCAGCGCCAAGGCGTGCCCCTCCTCCAAGCCGAGGCTCCTTTCGTGGGCACCGGCATCGAAGAGCGGGTCGCTCGTGACTCCAAAATCGTGGTGGTCGCGGATGAGGCCGGTGTGGTCGCTTCTGTCGATGCCAAGCAAATCGTCGTCACGCGTGATGGTGATCTGCCGCGAAATATCAAGACCGACGCCAAGAATGGCGTGCAAGTCTACGAATTGCGGAAATTCATGCGCTCCAATGCGGGCACGTGCTTCAATCAAAAACCCATCGTTAAGTTGGGTCAGAAGATCAAAGCCGGACAAATCATCGCTGACGGTCCTTCGACCGACAAGGGCGAGATGGCCCTCGGGCGCAACGTGCTCGTGGCGTTCATGCCTTGGAATGGCTACAACTTCGAAGACGCTATTCTCATTTCGGAGAAGTGCCTCCGCGAAGATATCTTTACCTCCATCCATATCCAAGAATTCGAGGTTACCGCGCGCGACACCAAGCTCGGGCCTGAGGAAATCACCCGCGATATCCCGAATGTCGGCGAGGAGGCACTCAAGAACCTCGACCACAACGGCGTCATTCGCATCGGTGCGGAAGTGAAGCCCGGCGATATTCTCGTCGGCAAGATCACCCCGAAATCCGAAACCGAGCTCGCGCCCGAGGAAAAGCTCCTCCGCGCTATCTTCGGCGAGAAGGCGGCTGACGTTAAGGACACTTCTCTCATCGTTCCGTCCGGCGTGACCGGTATTATCATGGACGTGAAGGTCTCCTCGCGCATCGACAATCAGGAAGAGAAGCTCTCGCCCTCCGATCGTCGTCGTCAGGTGAAACAGATCCAAGAAGAGTACAAGACTCAGATGGACAAACTTCGCGAAGGCCTCACCGAGGCCCTCTCGAATATCCTCTTGGGTGAGAAAATCCCGCTCGACGTCATTAACGGCGCGACGGCAGAAATCATCATCCCGGCCAACCGCAAGATCACTAAGACCCTCCTGCGCAAGCTCGCGGCCGTCTCGAAGCACGTCCAGATCGATCCTTCCCCGGTCCGTATCAAGATCATGGAGATCATCGGGGGTTACCAGACAAAGTTCGATGAGCTGGAGACTGATCGTGAGCGCAAGATCGGTTCCATCGAGGCGGGCGAAGGCTCGGCCGACGGTGCGATCAAGCAGGTCAAGGTCTACATCGCCACGAAGCAAAAACTCGAGGTCGGTGACAAAATGGCCGGTCGTCACGGTAACAAGGGTGTAGTTGCCAAGATTGTACCCGAGGAAGATATGCCCTTCCTCCCCGACGGCACTCCGATCGAAATCTGCCTTAACCCCTTGGGCGTGCCTTCCCGCATGAACATCGGACAGGTGCTCGAGACGCACTTGGGTTGGGCTTGTAAGAAGCTCGGACTCAAGATTGCGACGCCCGTGTTCGACGGAATTCCCGAAAAGAAAATCCGCGAATACCTCAAAGAAGCGAAGCTGCCCACCTCGGGCAAGAGCACGCTCTTCGATGGACGCACCGGTGAGAAAATTGATCAGGAGGTCGTGGTCGGCTACATCTACATGATGAAGCTGAACCATCTTGTGTCCCACAAGATCCACGCCCGCGCGGTCGGTCCTTACTCGCTCGTCACGCAGCAACCGTTGGGTGGCAAAGCCCAATACGGCGGCCAGCGCTTCGGCGAAATGGAAGTGTGGGCTCTCGAGGCCTACGGCGCTGCGCACACGTTGCAGGAATTACTCACCGTCAAATCTGACGATGTGCAGGGCCGCACCAAGATCTACGAGTCCCTCGTCAAGGGCGACAACACGCTCGTCGCCGGCACCCCGGAGTCGTTCAACGTCCTCATCAAGGAAATCCAGTCCCTCGGGCTGGATATCAAACTCCAGAAACGCGACGCCATCAGCTACGGTTCCTAAACCGGCGCAGCGTTTTTCACCTTCTCACGACATTTAGCTTAGGGAGACATCACCATGATTCAACCCGCTGATACAGCCGCCTCTTCCCGCGACGACGTTCGTTCCGCACTCGGTATCGAGGAGAACGCATTCGATTGCGTCTCCATCACCGTCGCTTCCCCCGAGACCATTCGCAAATGGTCCAAGGGTGAGGTTAAGAATCCCGAGACGATCAACTACCGCACCTTTAAGCCCGAGCCAGGCGGTCTTTTCTGCCAAAAGATCTTTGGGCCCGTGCGTGACTACGAGTGCGCGTGCGGAAAGTACAAGCGCATCAAATACAAGGACGTCGTCTGCGATCGCTGCGGCGTCGAGGTCACGATCGCCCGCGTCCGTCGCGAGCGCATGGGGCACATCGAGCTCGCTGTCCCGGTTTCCCACATCTGGTTTCTGAAGAGCATGCCGAGCCGGCTCGGTCTCTTGCTGGATATGACCGCTCGTTCGCTCGAGCGCGTCATCTACTACGAGAACTTCATGGTCATTGATCCGGGCAAGACCCCGCTCGAGACGAAGCAACTCCTGACCGATACCGAATATCGTCAGGCCCTCGCCGAATACGGTGATGACTCGTTCGTTGCCAAGATGGGGGCTGAAGCGGTCCGCGATGCGCTCGCCAAGACCGACATGGAGGCCACCGTGGCTGAACTGCAGGAGCAGATGCGCGCGACGAAGTCCAAGCAGATCAAGAAGAAGCTCTCCAAGCGTCTCAAGGTCATCCAAGGCTTCATTCACTCGAAGAGCCGTCCGGAGTGGATGGTGCTCGAAGTGCTGCCCGTGATCCCGCCGGACTTGCGCCCGCTCGTTCCCCTCGAGGGCGGCCGTTTCGCGACCTCCGATCTCAACGATCTCTATCGTCGCGTCATCAACCGCAATAATCGTTTGCGGAACCTGATGCAGCTGAAGACGCCCGACGTCATCATTCACAACGAAAAGCGCATGCTACAGGAGGCTGTCGACGCGCTCTTCGACAACGGCCGTCACGGCCGTCCGGTCACTGGCGCCGGCAACCGTCCCCTGAAGTCCCTCTCGGACATGCTCAAGGGTAAGCAGGGTCGTTTCCGCCAAAACTTGCTCGGCAAGCGCGTCGATTACTCGGGACGTTCCGTCATCGTCATCGGTCCTGAGCTCAAGCTCAATCAGTGCGGTCTCCCGAAGAAAATGGCGCTCGTCTTGTTCGAGCCGTTCATCATCCGCCGCCTCAAAGAACTCGGCTTCGTGCACACCGTCCGCGGTGCCCGCAAGATGATCGAGAAGAAGTCTCCGGAGGTTTGGGACATCCTCGAGGAAGTCACCAAGGGTCACCCGATCCTCCTCAATCGCGCGCCCACGCTCCACCGTTTGTCGATCCAAGCTTTCGAGCCGATCCTCATCGAGGGCGAAGCTATCCGCATTCACCCGCTCGTCTGCACCGCCTACAACGCGGACTTCGACGGTGACCAGATGGCCGTGCACGTCCCGTTGTCCCTCGAAGCGATCATGGAGTGCAAACTCCTCATGATGGCGACGTCGAACATCTTCTCGCCGTCCTCCGGCAAGCCGATCCTGACGCCTTCCCAAGACATCGTCCTCGGGGCCTACTACCTTACCATCGAGCCCCGCACGAAGCCGGCCAAGGGCGTGCGCGTCCCGCTCCTCAGCGGTCTGCAGGAGGTTCTGTATGCCAAGGCTGACGGCGCTTTGAAGATGCACGACTGGGTCGAGGTTCCGAATCCCGACTACACGCGCGAGACCGTCTACGGGGACACGAAGCGCAAGACTATCCGCACCACCGTCGGTCGCGTGATCTTCAACCAGATCTGGCCTACCGGTCTCGGCTTCGTGAACTTCCCCGTTCCGAAGAGCAAGCTCGGTGACCTGATCCTCAATACCTACAAGATTTCCGGTAATCACATCACGGTTGAGACCCTCGACAAGCTCAAGGAGCTGGGTTTCCACACTGCGATGCACGCCGGTATCTCGATCGGTATCGACGACATGATCATCCCCGATTCCAAGAAGGACATCGTCGCCGACTCCCGAAAGAAAATCACCGAGGTCGAGGCCCAATTCAACAAGGGTATCATCACCGACGGCGAGCGCTACAACAAGGTGGTCGATGTTTGGACCGGCGCGACCGACAAGATCGCCAAGGCCGTGTTCGCCAAACTTGAGAACAACGATGGCAAGCCCGAGGTAAACCCTGTTTACATCATGATGGAGTCCGGTGCCCGCGGTAACAAGCAGCAGATCCGTCAGCTGTGCGGCACCCGCGGACTTATGGCCAAGCCCTCCGGCGAAATCATTGAGCGTCCCATTTTGTCCTCCTTCCGCGAGGGCCTCACGGTGCTCGAATACTTCATCTCGACCCACGGCGCCCGCAAGGGTCTCGCTGACACCGCGCTCAAGACCGCTGATGCCGGCTATCTCACCCGCAAGCTCTGCGACGTGGCGATGGACGTAATCATTGCGGAAGACGACTGCGGGGCCCGCGACGGCGTGTGGAAGAAGGCAATCTTCGAAGGTGACGACGAAATCGTCGGCCTCAAAGAGCGCATCATCGGCCGCTTCTCGAGCGACGACGTTTACAACCCGATTAATCCTTCCGAGCTGCTCGTCGGTTCCGGTGAAATCATCACCGAGGACATGGCGTCCAAGATCGACGAGCTCGGCATCGACCGCATTAAGGTCATGTCTCCCCTCACATCCGCGACCAAGGGAGGCATCGACGCGAAGTCCTATGGCATCAATCCCGCGACGAACAAAGTCGCGAAGATCGGTGACTCCGTCGGCATCATCGCGGCCCAGTCGATCGGCGAACCCGGCACGCAGCTCACGATGCGCACGTTCCACATCGGTGGCGTAGCTTCCGGCGGCTTCAAGACTCCTGAAATTCGCGTCAAGGCCAGTGGCACCGTGAAATACAAGGGTCTGCGCTTGGTCGAAACGGCCGATGGAGCCGCTATCGTACTCAATAAGACCGGTACGATCCAAATCCTCGATTCCGAGGACAAGGAAGTCGAAAACTACAACATCGTGGTCGGTTCCTTCCTTCACGTCGGCGACGGCGCGAAGATCGAAAAGGGCGCCGTCCTCGCGCAATGGGATCCGTATAACATTCCGGTTCTCTCCGAGAAGGGTGGCACGCTGCACTTCAAGGACATGATCCCCGGAGTCACTGTGAAGCGCGAACTCGACGAAGCGTCGGGCCGCATCGCCACGGTCGTCATCGAGCATAAAGAAGATCTCAATCCGCAGGTCGAAATCCGCGACGCCAAGAACAAGCCGCTCGCGGCCTATTCGATTCCCGTCGGCGCGCAGATCGCCGTGCAGGAAGGCGACACCATCGCTCCCGGTGCCTTGCTCGCGAAGACCCCGCGTCAAGCGTCCAAGACCAAGGACATCACCGGTGGTCTCCCTCGCGTCGCCGAGCTGTTTGAAGCCCGTCGTCCGAAGGAAGCCGCCGAAATGTCCCGGATCGACGGTATCGTCGGTTTCGAGGGCACCGTCCGTGGCAAGCGCAAGCTCGTCGTCAAAAACGAGGAGACCCAGCAGGAAGAAGAGCATCTCATCGCCACCGGCCGGCACATCATTGTGCAACCCGGTGACGTCGTGCACAAAGGCCAGCACCTTACTGAAGGTGCCGCCGACCCGCACGAGATCCTCGAGATTCTGGGGCCATCCGCGCTCTACGACTTCCTGATTTCGCAGGTGCAAGAAGTCTATCGTCTCCAAGGCGTGACGATTAACGACAAGCACATCGAGATCATCATCCGCCAGATGCTCCGCAAAGTTCGGATCACCGATCCGGGCGACACTGAGAACTTCTGGGGTGAGCAGGTCGATCGCGCCAATTTCCTCGCGGAAAACCGTCGTATCGAAGAGGCGGGTGGTAAACCCGCCGAGGCCGAGCCGATCCTCCTTGGTATCACCAAGGCCTCGCTCGAGACCGAGAGCTTCATCTCGGCCGCTTCCTTCCAAGAGACGACTCGCGTCCTCACCGACGCGTCGACTCTGGGCAAGGTCGACCTCCTGCGCGGCTTCAAGGAAAACGTCATTATGGGTCACTTGATTCCGGCCGGCACAGGCCTGCCGATCTACAAGCAGCTTAAGATCTCGTTGCCGTTCGGCGCCGAGCTCCCTGAGGAGCCCAAGGTGGTCGAAGCGACGGCAAGCTAAGTCTAGACAATCTCAGCCCCGGACCGACTTGGTCCGGGGCTTTTTTATGCCATCTGGTGTCGTCTCCGTTTATCAACGGACGAGCCTTTGTCTTTGGTTTTATCGACCGGCAACCCGAGAACGAACCTGAGAACGAATCCAACGCGGCAGGAGATCGGGTTGAAAAAAGACGGGTTCGCCCTGATCGAGGAGTCGATACCATTGCTTTGGGAGGGAACTCAACACGTCAACTTTTCGTGCATCACTCCGCAGGATTTTTACGCGAATGTAGCAATTTTTTTTCAACAGATGGGGTTTTAGCGGTTCATGAAAATCGACAATTAAGGCGAAAAATCGGCTGTTTTAATGTAAAAAATGGCATTTTTTGACATTATTTCGGGTTTTATTCGAAATACTGAAATTTACTGTTCTGTGAAAAAAATCAGAGATTGCGTGGATCGAGCTTTTTCTTTTGAACGACCTGCCTTCGACACCAACTAACGGCTGCAGCTGCCCGTAAACTCAACCAAGGCTTCTTTTGGACCTAAAACAAATCAAACAAATCATCGACCTTATGAAGCGTTCGGAATTGACCGAGTTCGCGGTCGAGGAAGAGGGATTCAAGCTCAAGATTCGGCGTGGCACCAATGGCCTCCCGATCGTTTCAACCGGCCGTGGTTCGAGTTCCCCGTTCTTGGAGTCGGATATTAACCCGCCGATGCCATCGCCGTCGGCCGCCCAGAATCCAATCCCGACGTCGGGTGGTTCTAATCCCTCGCAGGAGGAGGCGGGCATAGCCTTTATCAAGTCGCCGATGGTGGGCACCTTCTACCGGGCAGCTTCGCCTGAGAGTAAGCCTTTT
>CAMCHO010000027.1 GCA_945874455.1 Opitutus sp. GAS368
CGGAAATTTACCGATGTCACGTGTTTGAAGCCCGAGGAAATTCTAAAAGCCCCCTGATCCGCTTGAATGAGGCAGCCCTGAACTCCGAGGAGGCGATCGAAGCCGTTCGAGAATTCGGCGCACCGGCCCTGTGGAGGGATGGAATTGCAATCCGGCGGAAGCCCGGGAAGGGATGGCGTGATACGTGAATCCATAATTAAACTACAGCAGATTTTTCGCGCGCAAGATTTGCCACGGATTTGCCAGCGAGCGTGTTTTTGGCTTCCTTTCGGCTCGTTCCGTGTCATTCTTTTTCACGTTTTAACTCACTAACAATCAACTCCAAAGCCCTGTCTGTCAGGCTTTTCCGTTGTCAGGTCTGAGGTGGTTCGAGTCCCGTTGGCCGCCCCATTGTTTCGGTAAGCCCGGTTCGGCATTGGCTGACTGGGCTTTTTGCTGCGTTATATGCACTTACGTGACAGAGCTAGGCGGCAATAGCGCGGGGTTTTGGGCGGGGTTTGGCTGGATTTCGATGTAAGAACAAAAGTTGTAAGAACACTTCTAAGAACACGGGGGGCTTGACTTTGCTTTTTGTGATTCATTACGCAGCTGCCATCGCCGCCCTCAGTGCGACGCCCGTCGCCAGTTACGACCGCGATTTCAGGAAATTTACCGATGTCACGTGTTTGAAGCCCAAGGAAATCCTAAAAGCCCCCTGATCCGCTCGAATCAGGCAGCCATGAACACAGCCCCGTATCTAATGTCTTCCCGTAGATGCGATTTCGATGCGAGGTGGCGAGCCATCCTCGAGAAATAATCTCCCCCTCTTCCCTCAAGACCGCGGCCGCCGCCGCAACAATAACCTATCGATCAGCGGTACTCCTTAGCGAGCAGTCGTCCTCAACCACCGCTGACCTCACGCGCACTCCCTGCAATAGCAACCTTATGCTTTCAAATTCGCGCAGAACCGAGCCAGCCGAGCGACCCCTTTCAGGATAATCTCATCGCTGGTCGCATAACTCAGGCGAAGATAGCCCTCGGCGCCAAACGCGCTGCCAGGCACGGCGGCGACTTTCTCAGTATCAAGCAGCCGATTGCAGAAATCGAGGTCTGTAAGACCGAAGCTGGAAATATTGGGGAAGAGGTAGAAGGCACCTTCAGCCAATAGACACGAGACCCCAGGTATCTTGTTGAGCTCCCCATGGAGGAGTCTGCGGCGGCGATCAAAAGCGCCGAGCATCACGGACAATGCAGCCTGCGTTTTCTCTTTTTGTTTCAGGGCGGCGAGCGCACCAAATTGAGCAAACGTCGTGACATTGGATGACATTTGGCTCTGCAACTCTGACATCGCCTTGGCAATCGGAGCGGGCGCAAGCGTCGTGCCAATCCGCCAACCGGTCATCGCGTAGGTTTTTGAAAAACCGGCGACGGTGATCGTGCGCGCTTCAACGTCTTTGCTGAAGGTAGCAATGCACGTCGGCCTCGCTCCGTCATAGACGAGGTGCTCGTACATTTCGTCCGAAAGAATGTAGAGGTTATGTTTCATCGCGACGGCCACGATGGCCTCCAGTTCTTGGCGTGAGTAAACGGCGCCGGTCGGATTCGACGGGGAATTGAGTATCAGGAGCTTGGTGCGCGGAGTGATGGCCGCCTCGACCATCGCGGGCGTGAGGCGGAAACCGGTCCTGTCATCGGCGAGCACAAACTTCGGCGTGGCTCCGGCAAGCTTCACCATCTCGGGATAGCTGACCCAGAACGGCGCGGGAATGATCACCTCATCGCCCGGCGAACAGGTCGCAAGCACCCCGAGATAGCAGCTGTACTTACCGCCCGGTGACACAATCACCTGCGAGGGCGCGGCCTTCAGCCCGTACTCTGCCAAATAACGGTCAGCGATTGCCTGGCGGAGTGGTTCAATTCCAGGGGTCGGCGCGTATTTTGTTTTACCGCTCTTGAGCGCGGCAATACAGGCCTCTTTGATGTGCTCGGGCGTGTCGAAGTCGGGCTCGCCAGCGGCGAAACCGCACACGTCTTCACCCGCGGCTTGCAGTGCTTTCGCCTTCGCATCGACGGCCAGCGTCGGCGATGGAGATACGTTACGGGCCCAAGTGGAGAGTTGCGCGGGAGGATTGCTCATAGACAAACGTCAAAACGAAAGAGTCGCGTTCATGGAAAAGCAAGCCCCGGTGACACTCGCCGCTATTTGAACACAAAAAAGCGGCAATCAAAAGACTGCCGCCCAATGGAACCGGCGAACCGGCACCGGCTAATTCGATTATTTTGCCGATTTCGCAGCCTTGGCAGGCTTCAACGGCAGGCTCTCCAGCGCGTAGCGCAGCAACTCTCCCACACTTGCATCCTTTTGACGCGAGAAACGCTTGAGCGTCGCGCGTTGCGCGGACGTCACGCGGACGGAAATTTGCTGGTGCGGATCGCGAACCGGAACACAACGCTCGAAATCGAACGTGTCTAGGGCCAGTCGCACAACCTGACTCGCGGTTGTGAACGCATGACCAGTACGGCAGGTCTCAATCCTAGAGATGAGCGAAACCGGCAGGTCAAAGGTAAGCGGGGCGGAGGATTTGGGTGTTTTTTTTGCCATGGTTTGACGGCGTTGTTGACGCCTGAATGCGGCCAGCAAGGAACGTTGAGGGGCGGTCCGCAAACCAAAAGTTTATTCGGCAAGAGGAATCCTCGCACCGCGATTTACCGTGCGCCGACCAGGGACCGGCCGGTCACTCAACACCGACGCAGCCGAGGACGAGTTTGTACGCTTCCGCCGGAGTTGTCACGAGACGCCACGACTTCGCGAGAATATCAGACTCGATCTCGCGAGTGTGACGGATGAGCACGGTGTCCACCTGGCAGGCAAAACCCCCTAAAACGTCCACGTCGGCATCACCCACGAAGAGCGCCCTCGGAGCCATGACGGAGACTCGTCGAAGGATCTCGCGCAAGCCCTCTGCATCCGGCTTATGGGTCAACAAATCGTCGCCGCAGACGACCGTATCAAAATACGTGGTCAGCCCGTGGTGTTCGAGGAGCACGTCCGTCGTTTCCCGATCGCGTCCGGTCCAGATGGCGAGCGAGACGTCCCGGTGGCAGAGTTTTTCGAGCATCCCGTGCACCCCTGTAAACGGGAGAATCAGGTGATGATTTTCGTCGTGAAATTTTTCCATCCGCGCCAAGGCCTCAGGCGTATCCCGCGGATCATTGAGCAAACCCGGCATGAATCGCTCCGGCGGGCCGCCCAGTCGGGCGAAGATTTCCATGGTCGGACGGAGCGGCCCAAAGGGCTCGATCGCGTGGGTAATCGCCTGGAGCACGAGCGGCAGGCTGTCTACCAGCGTACCGTCTAGGTCGAATACGACGGCCTCGGTCGGAGCGGTGCGACTCATGGGGAAATCCTCAGAATGCGCTCGGCGGCCGGTCGACTGATGTCGTCCAGCAGGCTCGCTGGTGCAAACGTCACGGATGGCAGAGCGAGGTTGAGCGCAGCCGCCGTCACCACGAGACGGGTCTTATCCCGGGTTATTTCGTCACGCACTTCAAACGATTTGGGAATCCACTGCTCACCGACCTTCTTCAAATCGAGCAATGACAGCGTTTTCGTCACTCGCCCGTCCTTGCCGATGGTCTCTATCTGGGTTGGCGCATTATACTGGGTATCGAGGTAAGCTCGCACGGCGCCGACCTCGGGATTTTTCGCCGCAAATGTCGCCGGCGGCCGAAAAATGAATACGTGCGCGGGCCGACCGCGCATACGGGCGATTTTCTCCAACGTGACGCCGGGCCAATAGAGGAAGGGCATCTGCAAATCGAACGCCGTAAGATTCACCCCCGGCACCACAGGCTCAAACAGTTTGGCGAAATCCAATTCCGTGACCCGGTGATCGACGAGACGCCACACTGCGGCCCGACCGCCATTTTGAACCAGCAGCCGCTGTTCGAGTGCGTCGCTTCCCTTCAACGCAACGCGGGTGATACTCCCTTCAGTGTTGCGGCTGCCCCACATCTTGCCTTGGAAGGATTTTTCCTCGCCGCGACGAGGCAAGGACCTCAACTCGAAATCAAGGAAATAGTCCCCGGTAATGCCGGTCTGGCGAAACTGCACTAAGATCCGTGCGACCTCCGCCGCGTCGGGCAACCCAACCTGCGCCAACTCCGGTGGGGCATTGCTCGGCCCCGCGGCGAAAACCGACGCGGACAAGGACCCTAAAATGAAAAACGCCCGCCAAATAACGGCGGGCGAAAATCTGTCATGGTTCGCCATGAACGCCTCAGGGCTTCTTGGGCACTTCGGGAGCCGGCACAGTGGCTCCTGCCGGTGCGGCGGGCGCCGGAACCGTCAGAGGAACCGTCGTGGCGGGGGGCACCGGCGCGGCTGCGGGGACGGCGATCCTCGGCAACATACTGCCATCAGCCGCAGCGGCATGTTTACTCTCGTAGATGCGCCCAAGATAGAGCGCAAACGCCAAGACGAAAAACATCACAGCGGCGTAGATTGTCGATTTGCTCAACACGTTGCCCGTTTCGGCACCGAAGGCCGCTTCGGCGGCACCGCCGCCAAGAGCCGCGCCCATGCCGCCGTCTTTGGACTTCTGCGCCAAGACGACGAGCACGATGAATAGCGAAACGAGGATGAGGACGAAGGTAAGAATTCCGAGGACGATGCTCATGTGAAAGGTTGAAATGAGCAGACGCGGGCGCGGGTTGTCAATGGCACTCTCAGCACGTTTTTATCCACGGACTCAGGCCTCCACGCCGAACTTCTCAAGGAGTCGCTGCAAGTCTTCGTTCCCCCGATATTCGATAACGATTCGACCCTTTTTCGGCGAGTGCAGCAGCGCCACCCGCGCACCCAGGTGCGACGTCAGCTTCTTTTCAATGCCAGCAACCGTCGCAGCATCCTTCGGCGTCAAGCCGCGCTTCGCAGGTTTCGCGGACGGACTTCCGTCGGAAGCTTTGGCTGATTGCGCGAGTTTTTCCGTGCTGCGGACGCTCAAGCCTTCCTCAATAACACGACGCGCGATGAGGGCGCGGCGCGCGGAATCCTCGACGCCCAGCAACACCTTCGCATGCCCGACACTGAGCAGGTTCTTGGCGACAAAACCCTGCAATTCCCCTTCGAGAGAAAGCAGCCGAAGCGAATTTGCCACGCTGGCGCGCCCCTTGCCCACGCGCTCGGCAGCGGTTTCCTGCGTGAGGTCAAAATCGCGGATCAGGCTGGCGTAGCCGTGCGCCTCTTCTATCGCGTTGAGCCCTTCTCGCTGTAAATTTTCGATCAAGCCGAGCGCTGCGGACGAGGCGTTGCTCGCCTGCACGATTCGCGCGGGAATGGTTTTAATCTTGAGCTGCTGGAAGGCGCGCCAACGACGCTCGCCGGCGATCAATTGAAACTTTTCGCCGTGCTTGCGAACCACAATCGGCTGCAGGAGCCCCTCGGAGCGAATACTCTCGGCCAGTTCGCCAAGCTGTTCCGCAGGAATGTCACGGCGAGCTTGATACGGGCTCGGTTCGATCAGGTGCACGGCGATCTCCAGATAGCCCGGTGCCACTGTCGCGGGGGCGGACGGCGGGGTCGCGGGTGACGGCGGAGTGATGACGGCGGTAGGCTTGCCGGCGGCGATGAGGCCGCCCAGGCCGCGACCGAGGCGGGATTTGGGTGCTGCGGACATGAGTTATTTGGCGGTGGGGATGATTAACGTCTGGCCGACCTTGATAAGCGAGGGATCGGAAATCTTATTGGCGCTGACAATATCTTGCTGCTTGGCGCCAGTCTTTTTGGCGATGAGGGCCAGAGTATCACCCTTTTGCACGAGGTAACTGCCACCGTCTTTCACCGACGCGTCAGCAGGCGTGGCCGGCACCGGGATCGATCGCCCCCCCTGAGATTTCGCCAAAGATTCGAGTGCCGCATTGGTTTGTTTACCGAGTTTCTCGAGCTGGGTACGCACAATCAGGAGCGTCTCGTCCTGCGAAGTGGTCACTGCGGATTTGACTATACGATTGAGGTCGGCGACGGCCTCGTTCAACTGCGCCAGCGTTGCATAGGCGCGAACACCCTCCTTGGATTTACGGCGGAGAGCCGAATTTTCTAACTCGAGCTGCTCTACCCGTAACGAGAGGTCGCCGACCCTTTGCACCAACCCCCGCACATCTTCACGCAAATTGGCCACCTCCAATTGGGCACCCGCGTTTTGCGCACAGGCGGATAGGGCGAACGCAGCGCCGAAAAGCAAACGTGAAAACATGACCGCGCAGCTTGGAGAAACGTTTTCCAAAAACAAGTGAAGAGAGCTGACCCGAAAAGCCGACCGCACCGACGCTGCCGGATTGACCACCGCGGTGGTCGCGATTGTCCTAAAGCTATTATGAAGCCTTGGCGGTTAGCGTGGAATGGTCTGCTTGCGCTGGTGGCGGTGAACAGCCTCGCGCTTTCGCTCCGCGCCGAAGTCCCGCGCGCGTTGGCCGCGGCACTGCAAAACCTGCGCGAGCAGCGCAGTTACTCGTGGGAAATCATTAACGCCGACCCCGGCCCCGTCGCGCAGAGCACCGAGACCCGCCGCGGGCGCGTGACGATGGTCCAGCAAAATCTAGCGCCCCACGTCATCGCCAGTCTCGCCAGCAATGGCGACATGCTCCTCAAGCGCGATTGGCCTGACGGCGGGCAACTCGACACGTTAGTGACCGCCGACGGCCAAATCGTTACGGGCACGCCCGAGGGATGGCTGACCAATCAAGAGGTATTGACGGCCATGGCTGACGAGCGGGTGAACACCAACACGCCTTCCACGCGTTACCAATGGCTGCGCCGCGCCGATCGACCGGACACCCGGCGCCCCGCTGAAGAACTCGCGGCCGCGGTGAGAGCCGCCGGCGAATTTGAGGTCTCCGGCGATACCTACGTTGCCCGTATTCGCATTGGCGATAACGCGCGTGAGAGCAGCGGCCTGTCCGCGCTCGCCGTCACGCTTACCGTCACGGTCCGCGCGGGTGTCGTGCGCGACTATCAACTGACCGTCCAAGGTTCGCGGTCGCTGGCCCGCGCCGGGGTGGAAGTGCCGTTGAGCGACGACCGCTTTGTGATCTTCACTTATCTGCCGGTGCGAAAACTCGATGTGCCCGACGAGGCTTGGGCCAAGGTCAGGCCGACGAAATCCGCGCCGGCGCGATAGCCGCGAAGCGCGTCACTTCACGAGCTCGCGCATGGGCCGCGACCCCAACGTCGTTCCCGCTGGAATGGAGCAACCGCGCAAAAATTCCGTTGCCGGGAGCATGCGCCCGCCGGCGCGCTGCAATCGACGCACGCGCAAAACCCCATGACCGGTCGCAATCAGCAGGCCCTCTGCATCGCGACCGATAACTTCACCTCCGGTCCGCATGCTTTCGGTCGGAACCGCCACGTCGGCGAGGCCAAATTTCACCGGTTGTCCGTCGATTTCAACTGTGGACGCCGGCCAGGGAAACAGCCCGTTGATGCGGGCAGCGAGCGCACTCGCTGGGGCGGTGAAGTCGAGCGCTCCGTCCTCTTTCCCTAGCTTCCGACAGTGCGTCACCGCACCGTCGTCCTGGGTCGCAAACTCGAGTGTTCCTGCGGCCAGACGGGGCAGCGAGCGCGCCACCAGCGGCACGCACGCGATGGCGAGTTTCGCTTCAACGTCCAGCGCCGTATCCAGCGGTGCGATGCTCACCCGCTCGACGTCGGCCACGGGCCCCGCGTCGAGTTTGCGCACGATCCGCATGAGACTGACGCCCGTTTCGCATTCGCCGCTCGCGATCGCCGACTGGATGGGAGAGGCCCCGCGATATTTCGGCAGTAGCGAGGTATGCAAATTCAACGTACCCAGCCGCGGAGTGCTGATGAACTCATCGCGCAGGATGTGGCCATACGCCATCACGAGGGCGACATCGGCGCCCAAAGCGGCCAGTTGCGCGCGCACCTCGTCGGTGAGCTTCTCCGGCTGGAAAACCGGCAACCCGCGCGCCAGAGCCCACGTCTTGATTTCGTTCGAAGTGATTTTTTGACCCCGCCCCACGGGACGGTCAGGCTGCGTGAAAACAGCGATGAGGGTGGCGACGCCACTCCCCTCGCCCGCCAGCCATTCGAGCAGTGGCCGCGCGATGGGATCAGACCCCAGAAATACCAGTTTCAACCGGCTCACGTGAGCTTTCGCAGCCACGCGTTCACGGCCGGCGCGAGCGACGACGCAAACGCCGCGTCGGTATCCGGCTTCGCCAGACCGTCGAAGACTCCCCAGTGTTCAACGTGCGTCGCGCTCTGGCCGGGTGCGAGTTTCACCAGCGGACTCAGCGTCTCAAACTCGATCATCTCCCCGTTGGTAAAGGTCTCGAACGCGCACCCGAAATCAGGATACACGGCTCCCGCGATCACCGGCGCCGATTTGACGAACGTCGTTCCTTCCAACCAGTAGGCCGACCAGCCGGGATAGTTAGTGATGCCCAATTTCTGCGCGACTTTCGCCTTGGGCACATCGATGCCGACGAAGTCACGGTGCAAATCCCAGAGCGGCAAAGCGAGGTCCGTGTAACTCCACGGCACGAAGGAATACGTCGGCAGCAAATCTCCCGCAGCGTGATTCCCTTTCGGCAGCAAGGGGAGCACCCCGTAGCCACCGGCACGAAACATCGTGAGCGCCCACACCGCCGTCTCGACCGGCCACAATCCGTGATTGGTCAGTGCGTGCGTCACCTTCACGGTGCGCTCCCCCACGATCTCAATTTTCATCGCCTTCTGCATCCCGGTCTTCGGCTCGACAGGCTGCGCGAGGGCGACTCCATTGCGCAGCGGCTTGACCGCCAACGGCTCATCGTCCGGCTGGTAGGTGCGAACGATGTCCTCTGGCGAATGCCAGAGGCGATGGCCACCACGAACGGCGAATCCGTGGGCGCGCGGCGCATCCGCCGGGAACTGAATGAAGAGATTCCCGGCCTTACCCTGCTTCGAACGGATTTCGACGACGCGTGGG
Organism: Opitutus sp. GAS368; assembly: GCA_945874455.1. Lineage (GTDB taxonomy): Bacteria > Verrucomicrobiota > Verrucomicrobiia > Opitutales > Opitutaceae > GAS368. The sequence goes on from CAMCHO010000027.1 coordinate 8,970, forward strand.
CCGACAGATGTCGTGACGACGAGTTCCAGGTTCTTCGTGGCGAGCGCGATGGCCTCGCCGCCTTGGTAATCAGTCTTCGAGTGTTTCATGCTTGGGTTCATCTTCCGATCCTTCGCTGGCCTTCCATTTCGGAGTATGCGCGACATTTCTAGCACGCTCCTGCGCTTCGCGGATAGCCGAGAACGACATCCCGGGGTCATGTTTTTCTTTGCCGACCAAATCGAAATAGATCGGGCAACCCGCGAGATCGAACTCCGCCACCAAACCAGCTTCGAGGTAACGACGATACTGCTCCGTCAGTTTCTCCTCCCGATTGCAAAACAACTTCATCCGGAACGGCCGCGTGCCCGTCTGCGTGACGTAGTAGACGCGGAAGCGCTTGCCGCCGACGGCCGGAGGCGGAGTGCGCTCAGAGAGGAAGCCGATCACCTTATTCAACTTCGCCGTCGAGATTTTCGTATCGAGCATCCGGTTCAATTTCACCGCCGCATTGAGCATGCGGTCCACTTCGTAACCGCTGACCGCTGAGACGTAAATCAACGGCGAGCCCGGCGTAAAATAGAGTTTCTCGAACAGAGCCTTCTCGTACTTCTCACGATAGTCGCGCTCGCTCTTGTAGGGGTGAAAGCCGCCCTGCTTCTTGAAGGCTTCCTTCACCAGATCCCATTTGTTCACGACCACGACGATCGGTTTTTTCTCCTTGATGGCCTCACCCGCGATCGCCTTGTCCTGCTGCGTGACCCCGTCCATCGCGTCCAGTACGAGGAAAACCACATCGGTATTCTTGATCGCATCGAGAGAACGCAGGCGGGAGAAATATTCGACCGGCGATGCGAGCTTCGTGGCTGCCTTGATCCCGGCCGTATCGATCAAGCGAAAAGGATATTTTTTTCCGTCGCGGCCAGTGAACTCAAAGCCTAGTTCAACCGAGTCGCGCGTCGTGCCGGGCACCGGACTCACAATCAGCCGGTCGCTCTGGAGGAGATTATTGCTGAGCGAGGATTTCCCGACGTTCGGACGGCCGATAAAGCACACGGTCAGTGCCTTTGCCGGATCACGCACACCGTCACCTTCGGTTTCAATGGGCCCAAGACCATCGATGATCGCATCGCGCAATTCACCCTCGCCGCGCCCGTGCTCAGCGGAGACGCGGAGCGGTTCGCCCAGGCCCAGCCGGTAGGCCTCGGAGAGCTGAATCTTGTCGTCGTCGAAGTCGGCCTTGTTGATGACGAGTCGGACTTTTTTCTTGCTCTTGCGCAGCATCGCGGCGATCTTCTCGTCGAGCGAAGAGAGGCCCGAGAGTCCGTCGATCACGAAGAGGATGAGCGAAGCCGTCGCGATGGCGAAATCCACCTGGAGTTCCGAGGCGACGGTCAGCGCTGCCGGGGTGTCGATGCCTTTGTAGCCGATGCCTCCCGTGTCGAGCAGCGTGTAATCGCCATCACGAATTTCGGCCGAGATGACATCGCGGGTCACTCCCGGTTGGTCGTGAACAATGGAAATGCGTCGTTTGGCGAGCCGGTTAAAGAGGCGGCTCTTGCCGACATTGGGGCGGCCGACGATGGCGACAGTGCGTGACATAGTTTTGAGAGTAGTGAGTAGCGGGTAGCGGGTAGCGAGTAGGAAAACGGACGAAGGCGGCAGTTGCCCGTCGGCGAGCACCCTATGTTCGCGACCCGCCCCCCCCCCGACAGTTGCGGCGCTACTTCTTGATCGACTGCACGAACCGCTCGGCGCGGTCGCACGCTTCGATGATTTGGTCGTAGGCGGTAGCGAAACACGCACGGACATGGCCGATGCCGTTTTCGCCAAAAGCGCTACCGGGAACGACGGCGACCTTTTGCGTCGTGAGCAAGCCAGTCGCGAATTCCTTCTCTGTCAGTCCGGTCGACGTGACGCTCGGGAACGCATAAAACGATCCACGCGGTGAATGACAGGTGAGCCCGATTTCATTGAAGCGCCGCACGATCAGGTCGCGGCGACGGTGGTATTGTTCACGCATTTTGAGCACGCTATCCCAGCCATGCTTGAGCGCCTCGAGCGCTGCTTCCTGCGCAATGATCGAGGCACAGAGCATCGTATATTGATGCACCTTCATCATCGCATCGATCAGGGCTGCTGGACCGCACGCGTACCCAATCCGCCAGCCCGTCATCGCAAAGGCCTTCGAAAAACCGTGCAGAAAAATCGTGCGTTCAGCCATACCGGGAAGGCTCGCGATGCTCGTGTGCGTTCCCTCAAACGTGAGCTCGGAGTAAATCTCATCACTCATCACCAATAAGTCCTTCTCGCGGCAAAACGCGGCGATTTGCTCGAGTTGGGTGCGATCACAGGTGCCACCCGTGGGGTTGCACGGGAGATTTAGCATGAGAATCTTCGCACCCGGCTGCCAGGCCGCGCGCAGGGCCTCGGCGGTGAGCGCGAAATTGTCCTTCGCGTAGGTCGGCACCGCGATCGCCTCCCCGTGCACGAGCGTGACGCTCGGCGAGTAGGACACGTAGCACGGCTGGTGAAACATCACTTTGTCACCGGGATTGCAGAACGCGCGCAGCGCCAAATCGAGTGCCTCGCTCACGCCCACCGTCACGATGATCTGATCGTCGGGTCGATAACTGACTGAAAAGTGCTCCTCAACATAGGTCGCGATCGCGCGACGCAGCTCGATCATGCCGAGATTCGACGTGTAGTAAGTCTTGCCGCGCTCGAGCGCAAAAATGGCGGATTCTCGGATGTGCCACGGCGTGACGAAGTCGGGCTCACCCACTCCGAGCGAGATGACGTCCTGGCCCTTCATCTTAGCGACCAGTTCGAAGAAATCGCGGATACCGCTCTTCGGCAGCGAAGCGACGTGGCCGGCCACCCAGCGTTTGGGGTCGTTGAGAGTACTCATCGTGGTTGGGCGCGATTAGGGCGCGACGTTGAGCCGTGAGCTTTGAGCTTCGCCGCCATCGAGCAGGAAGCCCTGCTCTTTGTAACAACGCAGCATGAAGTGAGTGGAAGTTGCCTGCACGCCCTCGATCGTTGAGAGTTTTTCGGACACGAAAGAAGCCACTTTTTGGAGCGACTGCCCTTTCACAAAAACGAGCAAATCGTAGCCGCCGGACATCAAATAGCACGACTCGACCTCATCGAACCGCGCGATGCGCTCGGCAAATCGGTTGAAGCCACCCCCACGCTCCGGCGTGACCTTGACCTCGATCACTGCGCGCACGGCGCTGGCAGCGGCGGCCTCATGGGAAAGATCGAGCACTGGACGCCAGCCGAGGAAGATTTTGTCCTTCTTCAACTGTTCCAGATGCTGATTAACCTCGGCTTCCGACAACCCCGCGACCTTCGCCATTTGGCTGGTCGTGAGGCTGGCGCCTTCGATCAAAAGCTTGAGAACAGGGTTCATAGAACTCGCGGTTATCCCCGACGCAGGTCCGTTTGACGAGGACGAAAATAAACCAGACCGTCACCGCGACGTCTTGGCGTGGCTTTATCCGACGATCCCGTGGCCGCTCCGTGTGCGCGAGATTGCTTCGCGCTGGGAATTCCTGCAACGCTGGGGCTCCATGTTTGAATCTCTCACGGAAAAACTCGGCACCGCCCTCCGCAATCTCCGCGGCGTCGGCAAACTCACGGAAGAAAATATGGCGGAGGCGCTCAAAGAAGTGCGTACCGCCCTTCTGTCCGCCGACGTGCATTTCAAAGTCGCGCGCGAGTTCGTCGAACGCGTCCAAACGCAGTGCGTCGGCCAAGAGGTCCTCAAGGGCGTCGCCCCGGGCCAACAAATCGTCAAAATCATCCACGACGAGTTGGTCAAACTCCTCGGCGAAGGCTCGACGTCACTCTCCGGCGCCCGCCCGCTCAAGATCCTCATGGTCGGCCTCCACGGCTCCGGTAAAACCACCTCGGCCGCCAAGCTCGGAAAACTCCTCAAAAAACGCGGCTACCGCCCTCTCGTCGTCGGCTGCGACATCTATCGGCCAGCCGCCATCGACCAGCTCGAAATCCTCGCCAAGCAGGAAGAGCTCGGCTTTTACTCCGACCGCACCTCCAAGGACGTCCCCGCCATCGGCGTGGCCGCGTTGGCTGCGGCGCAGACCGCGACGGCTGACTGCATTATCTTCGACACCGCCGGTCGGCTCCAGATCGATCTCGAACTGATCGAAGAAGTGAAGCGCCTCCACGCCCGCGTGCAGCCCGACGAGGTCCTCCTCGTTGTCGACGGCGCACTCGGCCAGGAAGCCGTCAATGTCGCCAAAGCGTTTCACGACGCCCTCTCCCTCACTGGCCTGATCCTCACCAAAATGGACGGCGATGCCCGCGGTGGCGCCGCGCTCTCGATCAAGTCGATCGCTAACGTCCCGATTAAATTTATCGGCACCGGCGAAAAAACCGCCGACTTCGATACGTTTTACCCCGATCGTCTCGCCTCCCGTATTTTGGGTATGGGCGACGTCGTGTCACTGGTCGAGAAGGCTCAAGAGACCATTGATGTTAAAGAAGCCGAGAAAATGGCGGAGACGCTCCGCAAGGGCGATTTCAACCTCGAGGACTTCCTCGCCCAGATGCAGCAGGTCAAAAAAATGGGCTCGATGCAGAGCATCATGGGCATGATGCCAGGCATGAGCGGTATGCAGCTACCCGAGGGCGCCGATAAACAAATGGCCCGCACCGAGGCCATCATCAAATCGATGACGAAGCAGGAGCGGCGTAAGCCCGAGATCCTCAACGGTAACCGTCGCAAGCGCATCGCCGACGGCTCCGGAGTAAAGATCGTCGAGGTCAACCAGCTCTTGAAACAGTTTCAACAGATGCAGCAAATGATGAAAATGATGAAGGGCGGCGGCAGCGGAATGAAGAAAATGATGCGCCAGATGGAAGCGATGAAGGGCAAGGGCGGCTTCCCCGGGATGTGATCGCGCGCCCACGGTTCGATTTGATCAACGGCGATGGTTTCAACAGCCAACCACGCCCGCGATCCGCTGGCAACACGCCCTAAATTTGCTGCTGACGCCCCGCGTCAAACCTGAGCCTTTCTTCGACGTGTCGCCTCCCATTTACGCCTCTCGGCGTTTTTCGCTCCTCACCGCATTCGCCGTCATGCTCGGCTTGGTCCTGGCCGAGGTGTGCGTGGCCGCATTGATCGACCAAGCCTATTCTCTCGGCACCCTCACCGGCTTCTATGAGTGGGCGGGCGACGATCCCATCATCGAGGCAGCCTTCGTCATCGCCGCCAAGCTCCTCGCCTTCGGCCTTGTCACCGCTTTCGTGTTACGTCGCGCCCACGAATCCTGGCGCAGCTTGGGTCACGTCGGATTTTCTCCGCTCATCCTCGCCATCGCGTTTCTTCCCATCATTGCCGGCACGACAATTTTCTTGTCGGAAATCGACAATCTCCTGCGCGCCTACCTGCCCGCCAACCTGTTCAATGGCTGGGATTTTGCGCCCGACCTGGAGCGCCTGATGTCCGCCCCGTGGGTCGGCCCCACCCTCGCCGTCATTATCGCCCCCATCACCGAAGAGGTCATTTTCCGCGGTCTCATTCTCCGAGGGTTTCTTGGTCGCTGGAAACCATGGACCGCCATCATCGCCTCAGCGGCACTCTTTGCGCTGATGCACTTCAATCCCGCGCAGACGCCTGTCGCCCTCGGGCTCGGCCTCGTACTCGGTTGGATCTATGTCCGCACCCGCTCGCTCGGCCTCTGCATGCTCGGCCACGCGGTCAATAATTCGGCCAGTTATCCACTCAGTTTCTTCCCTTTCCAGATCCAAGGCTTTAACGCCGAGGCCGACCTCGCTTCTCAAGCCGCCATTTTTCATCCGTGGTGGTTCGACGTCACCGGCGTAGGCCTCTTCCTCGGCGGCCTTTGGTTGATTCACCGCTTCGCCCCAGCCGCTGAACCATGGCACGTTTTGCCAGTGCTCGTTCCACCGCTGCTGGGTCAACCTCCGTCCGCACATCACCATTGTCTCCCGCCCCTCCTCGCCAACACTTCCCCTTCCATGTCCGCCGAACTCGTCGCCCTCGTTACCTCCCTCGCTCAACGCGCCCGCGCCGCGTCGCTCGTGTTGGCCAACGCCCCGACGCCCGCGAAAAACTCCACCCTCGCGCAGCTCGCCGATCTCATCGACGCCTCGCACGAGGCCCTCCTCGCCGCTAACGCCCTCGATCTCTCCTCGCCCGAAGCCGCCACACTCACGCCTGCCTCGCGCGACCGCCTCACACTCAACGCCGCCCGCCTCGCCCACCTCGCTCAATCCGTCCGCGAAGTCGTCGCGCTCCCCGATCCCGTCGGCGCCGTCCTCGACGATACCACGCGTCCCAACGGTCTCCGTATCCGCAAGGTCCGCGTCCCCATCGGCGTCATCGGCATCATCTACGAATCGCGCCCCAACGTCACTGTCGACTGCGCTATCCTCTGCCTGAAGAGCGGCAACGCGGCGATCCTCCGCGGCGGAAAGGAGTGTTTTCACACCAATACCGCTCTCGCCGCCCTCATCCAGCAAGCGCTCGCCACCGCGGGCCTTCCTGCCGACGTCGTGCAACTCGTCCCCACCACCGACCGCGCCGCGCTCACCGCGCTCCTAAAACTGGATACGCTCATCCATTGTATCATCCCGCGCGGGGGCGAGGGCCTCATCCGCTTCGTCGCGCAAAACTCCACTATCCCCGTCATTAAACACTACAAGGGCGTGTGTTTTGTCTACGCCGATGCGGCCGCCGACCTCGCGATGGCCGAGACCATCACCCTCAACGCGAAAGTCACGCGACCCAGCGCCTGCAATTCCGCCGAGCAACTCCTCGTCCATCGCAGCATCGCCGAAAAATTCCTCCCGTCTGTCGCCCGCGCCCTCCGCGCCAAAAACGTCGAACTCCGTTGCGACCCCGCGAGCGCTGCCATCCTCGCCGCCGCACCCCTGCGCCCAATCTCCGAGACGCCTTTTCCCAGCCCTGAGAACCTCGACCCTTTGTCCTCCGTCATCCCCGTCGTCCCGGCAACAGAGGCGGACTACTCCACCGAGTTCCTCGACTACGTCATCGCCATCCGCGTTGTCGATTCCCTCGAGCAGGCCATCGCCATCATCAACCGCGATAGCTCCAGCCACAGCGACGCGATCGTGACCGCGGACGAACCCATCGCCCGGCGCTTCCTCGCCGAAGTCGACAGCGCCACCGTCTTCTGGAACGCGTCCACCCGCTTCAATGATGGCTTCGAATTCGGTTTCGGCGCCGAGATCGGCATCAGCACCGACCGTCTCCACGCTCGCGGCCCCATGGGTCTTCCCGAGCTCTGCTCTTATAAATACCTCATCGAGGGCTCCGGCCAAGTCCGCGGCTGACCCTGAATTGCGGGCGTCTCGCCCGCCTTTCGCCACCCTTGAAGCCCTGTAATACCTTCACGTGTTCCCACCCATGGTTGTCAAATCCACGAAGCTTCTGAGCGCGCTCGACGCCCTCGTCCGCCGCGCCGCCGCCGCCGCCGCGAACCGCAGCTCCTCCGCCCTCATGCGCGACGCCATCGTACGCGGACTAAAAACATCCGAAGTTATCGACACGCACCTCGCACTTGCCAGATTCATCGGTGCCGGCGAAGCCCCGGGAAACCGTTCTACGAACAAAAACTATTTCCGTGATAGCGGACGCCAACGCGCTCGTTGAAATAAGTTTTCGCGTCGCTCTCTGCGACCGTCGCGCCCACCGCGTCGAGATCCCATCCCCGCCTGCGGAATTCCCGCCCCCTGCACTATCTTCGAGAAACCCGCGTACGCGTAATCGTTCTCGTTCCCCGTAATCGTTCTGGTTTTCTCCTTCCGATGACATCCCTCCTTCTCCCCCTCGTCCGCCGTCTGCCCCGCTTCGCTCTCCTCGCTCTCCTCACCTCGGCCGTATTCCTCCGCGCCGCCGAGCCCACGCCCGCAACCAAGCTCCGCCCCATCACTCCCGAAGACCTCTGGTCCGTCCGCCGCGCTGGCGCCCCTGATCTCTCCCCCGACGGCTCGCGCCTCGTCTTCACCGTCCAAGACTACGACCTTGCGAAGAATTCCTCCGCCACCCACCTCTGGCTCCTCGATACCGCGCCCGGCGCCGTCGCCCGTCAGCTCACCACCGCCGACAGCACCGACTCTGCGCCCAAATGGTCCCCCGATGGCACCCGCCTCGCCTTCACCGCCAAACGCGGTTCAGACGAATCCCCCGCCCTCTACGTCCTCCGCACCGACGGCGGCGAGCCCGAAAAAATCCTCGAGCTTCCGCTCCCCATTTCCGCTCCTCGTTGGCTCCCAGACGGGAAACGAATTCTCTTCGCTACGCGCACACTCCCGCAATGTGGCACCGACTTCGACGCCCTGCGCAAAGAGCTGAAGAAACAAAAAGACTCCAAAGTTTCTGCCAAGGTCACCGAAAACCGCGTCTACCGCTACTTCGACTCTTGGCAGACTGACGGCCAAGCGTCGCGCCTCATGGTCGTCGATCTCGCCACCAAAAAAGTCACCGACCTCACGCCGCGCCAAAACCGCCGCTTCCTCTTCAATAACGAAGTCCAGTTCGACCTCTCACCCGACGGAAAACGCGTCGTGCTATCCGCTGGCACCACGCCCCCTCCCTTCACCGCGAGCGAAAATTCCGACATTTACCTTCTCAACGTCGACGACCCGACTGCACCGTGGAAAAATCTCACTGCTGACAATCCCGAAGGACCCGACACCAGCCCCATCTTCGCCCCCGACGGCCAGTCCGTCCTCTTCGGTCGTCGCGCCGGCAAGAATACGTTCTCGGTCTTCACCCGCCTGACGCGCCACCACCTCGCCGCCGCCCGCACAGAAACCCTCACCCTCGGGGGCGCCGATCTCTCGCCCCAAGACTGGAAATTTTCCGCCGACGGAAACACCATTTTCTTCCTCGCTGAAGACCGTGGCTTCACGCGCGCCTTCCGCCTTACCAGCGGGGGCATCGCCGCCAAGCCCGTCGAAGTTTTTGGCCTCGGCACGAGTGGCTCCCTCACCGTCGGTGAAAAATCTCTGTACGTTCTCAATCAAACCTTCTCCCGCCCCGACGAGGTGTTCGCCATCGACCTTGCCACCGGTACTTCCGCCCAGCGCACCCACCTCAACACCGCCCTCCTTACCGGGCTCGAACTCGGTCGCATCGAGCCCTACGCGTTCCCCGGCGCCGGCGGCGACGCGGTATCCGGTTGGCTCATCTATCCGCCAGCCTTCGACGCCAAGAAAAAATATCCGCTACTCCAGCTCATGCACGGCGGCCCCCACACGATGATTGGCGACGCGTGGTCCGCCCGCTGGAACGCCCACGTCTTCACCGCCCCAGGCTACGTAGCCACGTGGGTCAACCGTCACGGCTCGACCGGTTACGGCGAAAAATTTGTCGGCTCCATCGATGCTGCGTGGGGCGACAAACCCTTCACCGATGTGATGCTCGCCACGGATCACCTCCTCAAGAAACACCCCTTCCTCGACACCACGCGCACCGCTGCGCTCGGCGCCAGTTACGGCGGCTACCTCGCCTCCTGGGTCGCCGGCCACACCGACCGCTTCAAGGCTATCGTCTGCCACGCCGGGGTCACCGACTTTGATACCCAATACGCCGCCGACTCGGCCGTTTACTGGCTCGACCAATCCGCCGGCGGCACGCCATGGAAAAAAACTCCGGCCTACGACGCGCAGAACCCCATGACGCACGCTGCGAACTTCAAGACGCCCACGCTCGTGATCCACGGGGAACTCGACTACCGCGTCCCCGTCGCGCAAGGCCTTCAATTTTACGCCGCGCTCCAGGGTCAGGGCGTCCCCAGTCGCCTCGTCTATTTCCCCGACGAAAACCACTGGATTCTTAAACCCCAAAACTCGGTCTTCTGGTATACGGAAGTCCACGGCTGGCTGAAGCGGTGGGTGCAGTAAAGAAAGGAGGGCAGCCAATTGGCCGTAGCCGTGGTCTTAGCGAAACCGGCGGATCACGAAATCCGACCAACAAAAAACCCCTTTCTCACTGGGAAATAAGGGGTTTTAGCTGGTGCGGCCATAGGGAGTCGAACCCCAAACCTCCAGATTCGTAGTCTGGCGCTCTATCCAGTTGAGCTATGGCCGCGTAGCAGAGCGCGGAAAGAAGCAAACTTTCGTCTGCGAGTGCAAGCGATAATTTCACCGCGCTCACGAGGGAGTTCTTGCCGGCGGCGAACACGGACGAAAACCAGCCTCCGCATACCCGCCTTCAACTCACTTGCCGATACCGTGCACCCGAAATCCCACTTCACGCAATTTCTTCAGATCGAGAATATTACGCCCATCGAAAATAAAGGCCGGCTTGTTCATCGCCGCGAAGATCTTCGCATAATCGAGGTACTTGAACTCATCCCATTCCGTGAGCACCGCGACTGCATGAGCACCCTCGGCGGCCGCATACGCGCTGGGCGCCACAGTCAGCCGTGAATCGGCTCCGGCCATTGCCGGGCCAGCCCCGACGATCACATCCCGCCTGATTTCATCCGCCGGCACTTTCGGGTCAAAAACCACGACCCGCGCCTGCTCCGCAAGCAAGTCGCGGCACACTGCGATGGCCGCCGATTCGCGAGTGTCATTCGTATCTTTTTTGAAGGCGAAACCCAGCACGGCAATTTTTTTATCGGCGACCGAATTGAAGAGCGCCCGCACGATCTTTCCGGCGAAGCGATGCTTCTGCCAATCGTTTATCTTCACGACACTCTCCCAATACGACGCCACTTCGGGTAGGCCGAAACTTTCGCACAAGTAGACCAGATTCAAAATATCCTTCTGAAAGCACGAGCCGCCGAAGCCCACCGATGCCTTGAGAAACTTCGGCCCGATGCGCGAGTCCTTGCCAATGGCATTCGCGACCTCGTCCACGTCTGCTCCCGTAGCCTCACATAATGCCGAAATCGAATTGATCGACGAGATGCGCTGCGCGAGGAACGCATTTGCCACGAGCTTGGAGAGTTCACTGGACCACAGGTTGGTCGTGATGATCCGGTCCCGAGGAACCCAGTGGGCATAGACATCCACCAACGTTTTCACCGCCGCGTCGCCGCCCGGTGTCCGCTCGCCACCGATCAGCACACGATCCGGCATCTGCAAGTCCGCGATCGCCGTGCCTTCGGCGAGAAACTCCGGGTTCGACAACACCTCAAACGTGAAGCCACGGGAATTAGCCGCCAGAATGTCTTTAATCGTTTCGGCGGTCTTCACCGGAATCGTGGATTTCTCGACGATGATCTTGGGGCCGTTGGCTTGTTCGGCGATCGTCCGCGCGACCGACTCAATAAACCGAAGGTCTGCCGCGCGACCCGCGCCGACGCCGTAGGTCTTCGTCGGCGTGTTCACCGCCACAAAAATAATATCCGCGGCCCGAATGGCCTCGTGGACTTCTGTCGTAAAATGCAAGTTCTTGCCACGTGTCTGCCGCACGACCTCATCGAGTCCAGGCTCGTAGATCGGCAGCTTATCCGAATTCCACGCGGCGATGCGGGCGGGGTTCATGTCGACCACCCGCACTTCAATTTCCGGTGCCTTAAGAGCGATCATCGCCATCGTCGGACCGCCCACGTAGCCAGCGCCAATACAACAAATTTTCATACGAATAGATCAGTCACCGTTGGGCACGCCCGCCGTGAATCCAAGGCAGAAAAAAGGGCCGGCGCTCGCCGGCCCAAAAAAACCCGACCTCTTCGGATCGTTTCAGTCCCCTAAACCTTAAGCCGGATGCGGCGTAGGTGTGGGATGACCGCCGATATCTCCCGGACTAGCCGCTTTATCCATGACCTTTTTTTCCGTCGGCGTTTCGTCCAGTTTTGGCGGTAGCGGCATGACGATCGGCGAACGAATCTCTCCATGCTCGAGGATTTCCAGCACATGGCGGCCCTCGATTGTTTCGTGCTCGAGGAGCGCTTCCGCGATTTTATCGAGCGCCGGACGACGCGAAAGAATAATCTCCTTTGAGCGCCGATACTGCTCCTCCACGATCCGCGACACTTCTGCGTCGATCTTCCGTGCCGTTTCTTCCGAGTAAGGTTGGCTGCGCGTGATTTCACGGCCCAGGAAAACGGTATCATTACTCTCGCCAAATGCGATCATGCCCAAGGGACTCATGCCCCAGTCACACACCATATGACGGGCAATCTTCGTCACCATCAAGATGTCACCTGAGGCCCCATTGGAAATATCGTTTAAGACCACTTCCTCGGCGATGCGTCCGCCACAGCCCGTCGCGATGCGGATTTCCAGTTTCTTCTTCTCTTGGGTCAGCACATCCTTTTTGGGAATAAACATGGTGCTGCCGAGACTGCGCCCCCGAGGGATAATCGTGACCTTGTGCACCGGCATATGGCCGTCGTCCAACACCGCTTGCACCAACGCATGCCCGGCTTCGTGGTAAGCCGTGAGCTTCTTTTCGTCATCATCCATCAACCGGCGCCGCTCCCGTCCAAATTGTACTTTTTCGCGGGCGTCCTCGACGTCGATCATCTCAACCTTTTTCTTGCCCCGACGCGCAGCCAGCAGGGCCGCTTCGTTCAGGAGGTTGGCTAATTCCGCACCCGAAAGTCCCGGCGTTCCCCGTGCGATCACGGCCAACTCCACCGTGTCCGCGAGACTGATACGCTTCGCATGCACTCGCAGGATCTGCTCGCGACCATTGAGATCGGGCAGGTCGACATAGATCTGCCGATCAAAGCGTCCCGGCCGCAGCAGAGCACTGTCGAGCACGTCAGGCCGGTTGGTCGCCGCAATAATGATAACGCCGTCGTTGGTATCGAATCCGTCCATCTCGACGAGGAGCGAGTTCAACGTCTGTTCACGTTCGTCATTGCCTCCCCCGACCCCGGCTCCGCGTTGGCGCCCCACGGCATCAATTTCGTCGATGAAAATCAGGCAAGGCGCGCTCTTGCGGCCCTGTTCAAACATATCGCGAACCCGGCTCGCGCCCACGCCGACAAACATCTCCACAAAATCTGATCCGGAGATACTGAAAAACGGCACGTCGGCCTCACCGGCGACCGCCTTGGCCAGCAGGGTCTTACCCGTGCCGGGCGGGCCGACCATCAGAATTCCCTTGGGAATCTTCCCCCCCATTTTGGTGAATTTCTTGGGATCTTTGAGAAACTCCACGACCTCGGAGACTTCTTCCTTGGCTTCGTCGCAACCGGCGACCTCGGCAAAGGTGATCTTGTCACGGTCCCTCGTAAGCAATTTGGCGCGACTCTTGCCAAAACTCATGGCACCGCGACCCGCCTGCTTGAGCTGCCTCACAAATAAAAAATACAGCAGTCCAATGATGATCAAAAATGGGATCACTTGAGTGGCGATCGAAGCCAAGACCGTCGTGGTGGGCTGCTCACTGAACAGCTTCGATTTCTGCAACCGCTCCATGCTAGAGTCGGTGACCCGTCCCGCCGCGCGAAACGGCTTGAATGCGCTGGTCACATCTTTGCGGCTCTCACCCGTAATCATGTGCCAATCACGTCCACCGCTCGGGTCCGGACGGATCACGGCGGCCTTTCGCGGATCCTCGTTGTAGATGTTTTTTTCCTCTGCCCTCTCCACCACGTCCTGAATGGTCAACGTTTCCGGGGCGGTGTTGAGGTTCGGTGACCACATCAACAGCCCCACCACAGCACCGACCAAAACCAACCAGAAGATGAGCATCTTCGGCTGAAAGCGATCCGGGGGGACATTTTTGAGGGCGCGACGGGACTTTTTATTTTCGGGTTCGGACATTTCCTTGAATAGAGTGAGGGCGGAACGTGGATGTTCCCAGTTCAGAAGTCAATTGGCACGCCGTCGGAAACTACGGGGCTTTGTGCCGATGCGTTCGAATTTCAAAATCTTTCCGCGAATCACCGCGAAACCCTCGCGGCCGAGGCTGTGACGAGTGTCATTGCCCAGCTCCACCGCCGCCAACAACGACTCGAATCCTTGGCGCGAAAGGGCACCTGCTTTCGGCTGGATGAGCAGCCAACGATAGAGCGCACGCCGCACCAGCGCCCGTGGCTTACCAACGAGTTCACTCAATCCGAGCGCCCCGTCCGCCCGCAAGGTCCTCAATCCCGTGAGCCAGCTCTCCAACGCCACATCGTCCTCCTCGAAAAGTTCCCTCGCATGCGCCGCCCCGCTCAGGGCGTCCCGCTTCGCCGCGGCGGCCCATGCGGGCAGCACATCCCGGCGCACTCGGTTACGAAAAAAACACCCGCTCGCGTTGCTCGCATCTTCTCGCCACGGGGTCTTCCCTGCCCGCAGCGCCGCCACGATTTCGCACTTCTTCAGCGTGAGTAACGGACGCAGATGCACACGCCCGCGCGTCATCCCATGCACCGGCCGAGGCGCGGCGAGGCCCGCCGTCCCGCTCCCGCGCGCCAGTCGCATCAGCATCGTCTCTGCGATATCGTCCTGCTGGTGTCCCAGCCAAAGCGCCCGGCCCGCCCCGTCGAAAAACGCCATCCGTGCGGCCCGCGCCTCGGCTTCACTCGCACCCGGCTGCGCCTCCATCCACGCGCCGACCACACACTCCACTTCCAGCGCCGCGCAAACGTCTCGGCAAAATTCCTCATCCGCGCGGGAATGCCGTCCGCGCAGCCGGTGGTTGAAGTGCAGCGCGCGTAACCGCGCCCGACGCTCGGGCCAATGGGCCCACAGCAATAACAGCAATCCCAGCGAGTCCGCCCCACCCGAAAAGCCCACCGCCCATACTGCGCGCCGAGACGACTCCTCGGCCCACGCCAAAACTGCAGGGTGCAGTCGCGCCCGCGGAAAAATCACCGCTAGCTCCGCCGCGCGTTCCTGCCAATGGCCCGCGCGACGTTTCATCGTTCTCTCAGTCCGGAGCGGCGTCGACTTCACTCGGCCAACGCTGACTCAGGTAAAACCCAAATACTCCTTGCCGAAATACGGCACCAAGGGCGCGGGAATTTTCACGCGCCCGTCCGCTTGAAGATTATTCTCCAAAAGTGCCGCGAGTACGCGCGGCACCGCGAGGCCCGAACCATTGATCGTGTGCACCAGTTCTGGTTTCCCGCTTTCTTTCGAACGAAAACGAATCTGCGCTCGGCGCGCTTGAAACGCCTCAAAGTTTGAGCAACTGGACACTTCCAGCCAACGCTTCTGCCCGGCGGACCATACTTCGAGATCGTATTTTTTCGACTGAGAAAAACCCAGATCCCCGCCGCACATCAGCAAGACGCGATACGGGAGTCCGAGTTTTTGTAGCAACCGCTCCGCGTCTAAGCGGAGTTTGTCGAGTTCATCGTAGCTCGTGCTCGGGTGCACCCACTTCAGAAGCTCCACTTTGTCGAACTGATGCAGTCGGTTGAGCCCGCGAACATCCTTGCCGTAGCTCCCCGCCTCGCGGCGGAAGCAGGGCGTGTAGGCGCAGCGGTAGATCGGCAGCGCGCTCTCTTCGACGATCTCATCGCGAAAGAAATTCGTCAACGGCACCTCCGCCGTCGGCACCGCATAGAGATGATCCGGCGTCGTCTCATACATCTGCCCTTCCTTGTCCGGCAGTTGTCCCGTCGCCGTCGCACTCGCCGCATTCACGAAAATCGGCGGATTCACCTCGGTGTAACCGGCCTTCACGTCTTCATCCAAAAAGAAGTGCAGCAGCGCCCGCACGATGCGCGCACCGTCACCGATATAAAACGGGAAGCCTGCTCCCGTCACCTTCGCCCCTCGCGCAAAATCGAAGAGCCTTTCGAAGCCCGGGATCTCCCAGTGCGGCAACGCACTCGCCGACACCGCCGTCACGTCGCCATTCGTCGCGTAGACCACATTCTCCTCCGGTGTGCGCCCCGCCGGCACGCTAGCGTGGGGCAGATTAGGGATCGAGAGCATCGCCTGTTTGAATTTCTCCTCGGTCTCTTTGAGCACCGCCTCGCGCTCTTTCACCTCAGCCGACACGGCCTTCATCTCGGTGACTTTACCGATAAACTCCGGCGACCCCTTCGGGAGCGCCGCCATCGCCGTATTGGCGCTCTTTTGTTTCGCCCGCAACGCCTCCACATCGTGCAACTGTGCACGCCACGCCGCGTCGATCACGAGCACGGCATCGAGGTCGACCTCGAGGTGTTTCTTAGCAATTGCCGCGCGCACCACGTCGGGCGTTTCACGAATCAGTTTGGGATCAAGCATGGAAAAAATTAAATGGATTAACCGCCAATGGACCAGTCCGCTTATTTGAATCGGGCCCGGGCTTTGACGAATCGCGCGTAAACATCCTTCGCCGTCAAAAGCTTCAAATCTCCGACGGGAGCCTGCACCACCACATGCGTGGGCGCAGTCAGTGGATACGGTCCAAACAACCGCGGATCCGTCGGCCCGAAAATGCCCACCACGCGCACCCCCAACGCCGCCGCCAAGTGCATCGGTCCGCTGTCGTTGGAAATCACCCAGTCCGCCCGCTTAATCAGCGCCGGCAGTGAAACCAGGCTGGTGTTGCCTGTGAGGTTAACGAATTGCTCCGCCGTATACGCTCCGCGGTCATGCACATAATTGCTCCCCGCCCAGACGACTTTACGGGTTTTGTCTTCGCGGAGGATCATTTCGGTGAGCTGCTTGAACCCACTCCAACATTTTTCAGCCCGCCGACTGTCGGGAAACATCACGATGGGCTTGGACCCGCCGCGCCCATCCGCGAAACGTAAATTCAGGCTGTCCACTTCGCGGAACTTTAACGTTCCCCGCAGCTCCGGTTTCCCTCCCAGCACGGGACAAAATTGCAGGAGAATATCGATGGCGTGGCTCCGTTTTCCCTCTGGAGGCAACGCGACTTGCTCATCGTAAAACATCCCCGAGCACTCGCGAGCATCGCCGCGGCCCACTTTTTTCGTGGCGAAGGCGCGCGACGTCATCAGCCCCGTGCGGAGGAGACCCTGCATATCAAACACGAAATCAAACTTAGTTTTCCGAATCTCCTTCGTCAGCTTCAGAAACCCCTTAGCCCCAGCCGCCCGCTCAAAAACATAGACCTGATCGACCGCCTCACAGGCGCGCACGATCGGGGCAAACATCTCTCGCACCACCCACGAGATACGGAGCCCCGCACATTGCGCCTTGAGCGAGGTCGCTACCTGCAAGGCATGCACGATGTCGCCGAGCGACGAGGGCTTGATGATGAGGATTTCGGTCATGGATACTTCGGAGGCTAAGGCAGAATCTGCGTTTAACCACGCGAACATTACGTTTCATGGTTTTTCCCGGCGGAAATCAAACGCCAAATCCCGGTCGATCGTTCGCGTGCTACTTTTTTCACTTAAATTACTCCGCTGGCTCCTCGCCCACACTCCCAAACCGCTCTCGCTCGCCACCCCCTTACCTCGGCCTCAGCCGCTGGCGCGAACAGCTCTTCTCCGCCGACGACAATCTCTGCTCTTCGTGGCTTTGGCCCACGTGCGCTGGGCCAACTCCGCAGACTGTAAAAACTGCACCGGACCCTACGACAGCACCCGTCGATCCCGACGCTCACGTCCAACACCCGCAGTCACCGCCTACAGTTTCTTCACCTTAAAACTACGGAACTCCACGGGATCGCTGTGCCCCGCGAAGCCGATGTGGCCTTTCGTGTGGTCGAGCCCTTTCGGCGGGGTCTTGATCTGACTGCGGTCGAAGGTCGCGATATCCACGTCGAGAATCTTGGTGCCATTCAGCGTGACCTTAATCTTCTGCCCCTGCACTTCGATCTCCTCGAAATTCCATTCGCCCACCGGGCGGAGGTATCCGTGCTTCGCCCCAACACAGTGGTACAGGGAACCGTGATACTGCGTGGGCTCGAGGCCTTTCTTTCCGGCGGCGGCTTGCTTCGCGTTGTAGCCGTCGCTGTCGATCACTTGGATTTCCAGACCATCTTTCGAAGAATGCCCGCCGAGCGGCGTGCGGAGCGCAATGCCGTTGTTGCCGGCCGCGGGCAAGCGGAACTCGACGCGGATAATGCCGTTTTCAAATTCATCGTTGGTCAAGAGGTCGCCGCCCTTGCCAGGCTTGCAGACGATCGCGCCGTTTTTCACTTCGTAGCTATCAAGGGAGCCCATCCAGCCACTCAAATCTTTGCCGTTCACCTTTTCCACAAATCCCGCGTCCGCTCCGCGGCTGGCGAGGTCCCGGTTGGCCTCGTCAGCACCAATTTCGCGGATGAAGACATTGCGCCAACGGATCTCGCTGCCGTGGGTCTGGAGCTGAATCGGTCCCTTCGGAAACGCCGGATCGCGCATGAAACCGTTCGCCAGTTTTTGCGCTGGCTTGGCATCTTTGGCCGCTCCCGGCGCCGCGTAGGCGACATAGCCAGCCTTTTGGTTCGCAAAGAAATTTTCCAACACCGCGTTATCCACGATCTTCTCGCCGTTGAAGATGATGGTGACGCGTTCGCCAATCATCCGGATGTGAAACCGATTCCACTCGCCAAACGGCCGGTCCATTTTTTTCGAAGGGTCTTTGCCGGCGCTACCTTTGCTGTTGTTCCACAGCCCGCCGGAGCCCTTGTCCTGGCCAAGCCCGCGCGCATCGCCCTTCGTCGTGTCCCAGATCTGCACCTGCGGGATCCCACGCAAATAAATGCCGCTGTCACCGTCGGGCAGCGCTTTGTAATCCACCATCAACTCAAAATCGCCGTAGTCTTTTTCGCTGGTGAGATACAAGCCCTTGCCGTCGTTGATCAGTTCACCCTTGGCCACGCTCCAGTGGGCGTTGACGTGTTCCGGTCCCGCCTTCCCCACCGGGAGGCCGCCCTCGATAGACTTGCGTTTGTAGTCGGCGAGTTGCGCCGGCGTCATCGCCCAAAGCTCCGTGGGATTCTTGGTGCCCCAGCCATACCAGCCGGCCAAGTCCTTGCCGTTGAAGAGTGCGGAGAATCCCTTTGGCGGCGTGTTCTCCGCCGCAGGAGCGACCGATACGAGGGCAGACAGGAAGAGCAGAGCGCGAACGAGGGGGTGTTTCATGGCTAGGGAAGATAACCGGTTGTTTTTTTAGGAGGGGAAAGGTGACGGAATGATCTGGGCTCTGACAATCAGCGACCGCGGGGCTTAGTGCATCTCCACCTGACAGGAGCCGAGGCCGCCGCGGAAGAAATTGAACTGCACGTTGGGGTGATCGGCGAGCAGCGACATCGGCACAGCGCTGTCGGTGTAACGTTTTGAAATCATCAGGGTGGTGAGGCGTTGCCCAAATGGACTGTCATGAGTCCCCGCCTGCCAGATCGAAACTTTTTCCGCCTGCCAGGTCTCGGCCGGACCGACTGTGAGTGCGCGGGTGGGCACCAGCGCAATGTTGCCGCCGCCGGAGGTGCGGGCGTTTTGCGCGAGCGTGACAGGGTGGAGATCGACGACCCGCGTGCCGAGTTGGCGATACTCCGCGGGCGACGGTGGCGCATCGCGATAGGCACCGGTGCGCCGGACGGGGTCGTTGAAGGCCCAATGCTTGGTGTCCCCCTGCCCGCCTTGCATCACCGCACACCGCACGCCCCGCCAGCTCTCGATATAACGCACGAGGTCGGCCTTCGGGAAATGCAGCTGGTCATCAGGCATCACGAGCTCCGGGCGGATGCGATTGAAACACAATTCCCGGTCCGCACGCTCAAAAGAAAGCGGATGCGTGATCGGCGCTTCTTTGCCGTCGAGAAACCATTCGTCCATGCCCCAGAAATGGGCGGATTTTAGGGATAGCCCGAGTTCGTTCACGATCCGCGCAACGAGCGGGAGCTGTTCCGTGGGTCCGATCGGGCCGCAAATGCCGACTGGATTATCGGCCGTCGATTGCCGCCAGGCCGTGATGTATTCGAGCGCTTCGGCGAGATAGAAATCTTCCAGCGTATCGTAGAAAACGATCTTGAATCCGTCGCGGGAAAGTCCGGCCATCGCCGCCGGCGTAAGGCGGGCGGCTTCTTCGATCAGCGCGTCGTCGAGCGTGGTGTAGTCCCACCAATCAGGGGCAATGGTACTGAGTTTTCGGGGCATGGGTGTGAGGGTGTTCTGTGAAAAAATGGGAGGTATGAACTATTCTTGAAACTTGATTTCACGCGTGGAGCGCTCCTGTCCGGTGCGCTGCGTGAGCGGACCGTAAAGTTCCGGCCGGCGGGCGCGAATCCAAAGACGGCCCGTCGCGTGCTCCAGCAGGCTCGCGTCCAAGTCTGCCACCACCAGCGCATCGGCGGCGGCGGACGTCTCCGCGAGGATCCGGCCATACGGGTCGAGAATCATCGCGTTGCCGGTGCGGACTTCATCGTCGTCGATCCCGACGCCATTGCTGAAAATGAGAAACAGGCCGTTGTCGTGCGCGCGGCTCGGCAACCAGCGCAGGAGCCAACCCCGCCCCTTGTCGCCAAGAAACTCGCGTTGAATCGCCGCCGGATCGCGGTGGCGATCAGCCCACACGTGGCGCTCGATCAAACCCATCAGATGGGGATTCCGGCTGCGCACGGCACCGGTTTGGTGGGGCGCAATGAGGATCTCCGCACCCCGCAAGGCCGTCAGGCGGACATTTTCACCGATGTTGCAGTCGTAACAAATCAGCACGCCCACGCGGAACCCGTCCGGCAAATCGAACACCGTGAACTCGCTGCCACTGCCCATCGCGGCGTGCTCGAAGGC
Source organism: Opitutus sp. GAS368 (assembly GCA_945874455.1). Classification (GTDB taxonomy): domain Bacteria; phylum Verrucomicrobiota; class Verrucomicrobiia; order Opitutales; family Opitutaceae; genus GAS368. Next base: position 29,552 of record CAMCHO010000027.1, read on the forward strand.
GTGCAGTTTGCGATGGCGGTGCACCGTGCCGTCGGGCAGCGCCACGACGTAGCTGTTGTAGAACGTTCCGTCTGCGTCCGCTTCAAACCACCCCGCTCCAACAGAGAGTCCGTGCCGCCGGGCCAGCGCGATCAAACGTTGCGTGCTCGGCCCGGAGGGAATCGGTTCCGCCAGCGCAGCGAGTTGCTCCACGGTGAGATTGCGCACGAACCAATAACCGCTGACGCAACCCTCGGGGAAAATCACGAGTCGCACCCCTTGAGCCGCCGCCGTCGCCGTGAACGCCTCAATCTTCAGGAAATTCGCCGCGGGGTCGCCCGGCGCACTTTCAAACTGCACGGAGGCGACTCGGAGTTGACGGGGTGAGGATGACATGGCGGCAGATAACAACGAGCGTTGAAAGACTACCCTCGAGCAAGACTGCGCTCGTAGGCGGCATTGATCAGATATTTTTTTCCGAGCGCGTCACCCAGCGGATCCGCGCCTTCCGCGCAAAATCCCAAGTGCGAGTGCCGGCGCCAACCCTCGGCGTGTGCAAAGCGGCGCGATAAGCGGCCGACTTTTCGCGAGGTCGCCTCCATCTCACGCAGATAAGAGTTCATGCCCTGCGTGGATTGCAGCCAACGATGCTGGCTTTCATGGCAGGCGAGCGCGGCGAGTTTCGCCGGCTGCACCGAAGTTGTATCCACATACGCACCGGCCGTGACGCGCCGCCTCAGGGGGTCGATGAGACCGTGCGGCATAGCGTGGTAGACCGTGCAGGCACCGCCCCACGCAGCGCGCCGCGGGCGGGACACGAAATTCGGAATGCCCCGCGCGAAAGCTGCCGTCACCGCGAGCCGCGACACGTTCGTGTGATCCTCCATGTAATCCTGCGGCGAATGGGTCAGGACAATCGTCGGCTGCACCGCGCGCATCACCGCCGTCAGCGCCCGCAACAACGGCACGGAATAAACCACCTCCAGATCGTCCGCGTGGCTCTCGTGATACTGCGCGCCCAGCAACGCCGCCGCCCGCCGGGCCTCGTTACGTCGAATCCGGCGCAGCGCTGCCGCGCCGTGCACGAGACTCCCGCCGGAGCCGCTCGACACATTAAGATAATGCGTCGCCCAGCCGGCCTCGCGCAGCAAGCAGAGCGTCCCGGCCATCACGAATTCAATGTCGTCCGGATGGGCGGCGATAGCCATGGCGACGGGCTTCGTCATTGCAGCTCGGAGAGTTTGACCGTGCGATTTTCCCGCGCCGAGAGATCGGCTGCCAGGACGGCGAAATGCGACTTCATCGCTTCAGTGAGCGACGTCAGCGGCATCTCTTCACTCCGGTCCATGGCTTCAAAGAACGTCTGGAATTGCGCCTGATAGGGGTGATCCGACACGTCGCCCGAATCCAACATCTTCATCGAAAGTTCGCTCCACTTGCTCTTGTCCACGGCGAGGCGCGTCGAGTGAAATTTATTGTCGAGCAGGCTGCCTTCGCTGCCGACGAGGTGCGTGTGTAGATAGTAGGGCTGGAGGCAGTCGATCACCGACGCGACTTTTCCCAGCGAGCCGTTGGCAAAGCGCAACACGCTCACACTCGTCGTCGGATACTGGTATTGCGCGAACACCGCATTCGCCGAACACGTCGAATGGCTCGTGACGCTCTCCACGTCGCCACCCATGCATAAAAGCAGGGCGTCGAGCGCGTGGCAGCCCGCGGAGAGCAGACTGCTGCCCCCCAACTCTTTTGAAGTATTCCAGCGAAACTGCCCATACCACGGACCGATGCCGTGGTAATAATCGACTTCGCCGTAGTGCAATTTACCCAGCAGCCCGCTATCGATGACCGCCTTCGTCGCAACCAGTTGACTCGAATAGCGGCATTCGAAACACACGCACGTTTTCACCCCCGCAGCCTTCACGGCCGCGCTGACCCGGTGGGCGTCAGCCAGCGACAACGAGATCGGCTTTTCGATGATGAGGTGCTTACCCGCTTTGGCCGCCGCGACGATCTGATCGGCGTGTTGATTCGGGTAACTGCACACGGAGATCACCTGCAGACTGGGATCTGCCAACATGGCGTCCAGATCGGTGTAACAGGTAATCTTGCCGCCATGCTGCGCGCTGAGCGCCGCCGCATCCTGCGGTCGTGAAGAATAGATCGCGGTGACTTGCGCGAGCGAGGTCGCGTTGATGGCGGCGATGTGCGCACCGCTCACCCAGCCGTAACCGATGATGCCGACGTTATATTTTTTCATAGGGTAAAGTGATCAATCGAAAGACGCGCCATTGAACCCGAGCTGCTCGGCGAGTCGTCGGCACTCTTCAACCGGACGCAGACTAGCGGAGCAACGCGGATCGTAAAGCGAGGCAGCCGCCGCCGACACTCCGAGGCGCAAACTCTCGGCCACCGGCCAGTCCTCATGCACACCGAAGAGCACGCCCGCCGCAAACGCATCGCCGGCCCCGGCGGCGCCTCGGATATCTGCTGCCGGCACGCGCAGGCTCGGCTGCCACACTTCCGCCTCCCGGCTCGCCGCGAAGGCACCCTCTTCAAAGTGAATAAACACCCACTCGCGAACCCCCGCCTCCAGCAACGCCCGGGCCGCCACCCGGACCGCGTGCGGATCGAGCCGTTGCTCATTGCGCACCATCACGCCGGTGAGTTTTTCGGCCTCGAAGTCGTTCGCAAAAAAATAATCGACGTGGGGCAGCGACGGTGCGGCCACCGCCCGAAAACGTCCGCTGTGGTCGCTCACGCAGTCCGCCGATGTCCGCAGTCCCGCGGCACGCGCACGCCGCAACACCTCCGCCGCTCCCGTCTGCCCATCGGCGGACAGCGCATCGAGCCGGTCGAGCAGCAACAGATAACCGAGGTGGAAAATCTTGGCCGTCACCCCCGCAAACTCAAAGTGCTCCGGCCCGAGCAACGCGTTGGTGCCCCGTTGGTGAAAAAATGTCCGGCGGCCCGTGGTTCGCACCGTCATCACATCGGTATAACTGGTCGCGACCGTCGGCGTACGCTGGAGTTGCGCGACGTCGATGCGGTGGGCCGCGCAATCAGCCAAGATGGCATCGCCGGTCTTATCATTTCCCACGAGACCGATTCCGGTCAGCGGAAACGGCGCACCGAGCAGCGCGAGATCCTTGAGTACGTTATACGCCGAGCCGCCGTTCCCGGACGTTTCCGCGAGAATCGAGGCCAACGCATCCTGCGCCGGCCACGCATCGATGATCTTTAGGTGATCCACGATCCAGTTGCCACCCGCGATGATTCCGGAGCGCATCGCGAGGATTTATGTGGGGACGACGACGCTCTGGTTGCGCTGCGACTCGAGCGCGGCGCTCCACCATTCGTGACTGGCGACGGCTTCGTCGGGCGTGGCGCAGCCAAACGCATCGCCTAATTTTCCAGCCCGCTCAGCCAGGAACGCGGCCCACATCTGCTGCATGAGATCGGGAAATCCCGGTTCAAAAATTCCACCGGTGATCGTCTTAAAGGGCATGGCGAAGCCGAGGTCTGTCTTCTCCCACCACTGCTCTTTATCGCGCCGGTAGGACCAAAATGTCTTCGGCTCTTTCGTCGAGTAACGCGCCCCGCGGTCCGTCCCCAAAATCTCGATATACCACGTGTTCGTCTCGGTGGGGGCCAGGCGCTTCATCTCAAGCGTCATCGGCACCCGGTCCTCGCCCAGCATCACTGTCGTGTGCAGCGCCGCGTTGTCCCACGTATCGCATGCCGTCTGGCCCCCGCGCCCATCCGGCCGCTGGGTGTAGATTTTTTGGAGCTGGGCGTAAACCGTCGCGGGCCGCCAACCCAGGCGCAGCGGGAGATGCGCGACGTGCAGTCCGAGATCCCCCATTACGCCCACCTCGCCGCAGAAACGGTTCTGGCGTTTCCAATTCGCCGGCTTCGTGGGATCGAGGTCGCTCGAGTGGAGAAAGCCCGCCCGGATCTCCAGAATCCGTCCAAACGCGCCCGCCGCAGCGAGCCGCTGGAGGCGTTGCGCCCCGGGCAGAAAGGGAAACTCGGAGGACACCCGCACGAACCGACCGAGCTTCACTGCTTCATCCCGAATCCGTCGCGCCGCCGCCAGATCGACGCCGAAGGGTTTTTCCGCCAGCAGGTCTTTGCCCGCGCGGAGCACGTCGAGGTAAATCGTTTCATGCAAATGGTGCGGCACCGCGACGTACACCACATCGACGTCCGCCCGCGCGAGCAGTTCGCGGTGATCCGCCGTGAGGCAGCGTACGGTCGGGACCTGACGAAACCATCCCAGCACCTCGGGTTGGACATCGCACACGGCGACCAACTCCGCCTTCACCGGAAAATCCACCAAGGCAAACCACCGCGCAAACGCCGAGGCGGCTTCACGACCCATGAGGCCGCCGCCGATTATGCCGATGCGAACCGGCGCAGGGTGATGAGAGAGAGTTTCCATGTTCAGTCGTTTCAGGTCGTTTTCAGGAATGCCATCGCCGCCTCGACACTCGCGCCGTCGTGCACGACGGCCATCAGCGCGCGGGTGATGGCGGCGGGATTGGGGTGTTGGATGATATTGCGTCCATAGACAATCCCCGTGGCGCCCTGAGCGATCAGCGCCACCGTGCGAGCAAGGAGTTCTTGCTCGGGCGCTTTGCCGCCGCCGCGTACGAGCACCGGAATGCCACCGGCAGTTTCAATGATCTTGTGATAAATCGAAACATCGTCGGTGGGATCGGCCTTGATAATGTCGGCGCCCAACTCGACGGCCTGTCTCACGAGCGGGATGATTTTTTCCGGATCGCCGTCGACCATGTAGCCGCCCGCGCGCGCATTGGGCTGAAACACCAGCGGCTCGATCATCAGCGGCATACCGTAGTGGTCGCACTGCGGCTTTAAATGCAGGATATTGCGGATACACTGGTCCGCCACTTCCGGCTGATCGGGAATTCGAAACAGGTTCACCACAATGCAAGCCGCGTCGAGCCGCACCGCCTGGAGCACGGGCTCCTCGATCAACCGCGAGTAAAGCGCTCGCGGCAGCTCGGCACCGTAGACGTTGGCCACATCACTGCGCAGCACCAGCGCCGGCTTGGGCCGGAGCGGGAGTTTTTGGAGGTGCGGCGCTTGTCCGACAGTCAGCTGGATCGCGTCCGGTCCCGCGGCCACGAGCGTCGCGATCGTGCGCGGCATGTTTTCGATCCCGGCGAGAAACGTGCGTTCGTTAAAAAAACCGTGGTCGAGGGCGACATCGAAACAGCGGCCGGACGCGGGATTGAAGAGGCGATGGTAGCGGGCGATTTTCATGAGGGATCAGGCGGAAAATATTCGCGGAAAGGCGGCGGTAGACAACGTGGCGACGCTCGCAGCAGCCGGGACACGACCGTACTCGCCGAACAAGCGGAGGAAAGCGCGATGGTGCTCGTCGATCAACATGGGGAGATCGGAACGTTGGAAAGCACGAGAGCGCGTGGCAACCTTGATGAAAAACGCCGTGCAATCGTTCGCCCTCCGTTAGTTTTTTGAAAACGGTTAACGCGCGAAGGCCCCGATCATGTTGTCATCTTTGCGGCTCCAATCGTAATGAGCACGCACACTCACACCCAATCCGCGCAAAGCAGCTCCGCTTGCGCCAGGACCGTCTTCACCGCGGCCTCCTGCAAATCCGGCGGGTAGCCGGAGCGCCGGGCCCGAACTTGTTCACGATTGGCAGCGAAGTGCTCGCGGACCAACGGGCCCTGGCGTGCATCGACAGACTCAAGCAACCCTGCTTCCAATTCTCCATTCATCTCACAGGGTTTTTGGCCCTGTAGACTCCACGCCCGCCACGCATCATTGACCAAATCCACCGCATTCGAGCTCATGCCCGCTCGCACCTGCTCCGCCACGAACGCTTCGACCTTTTCCGCCAGC
>CAMCHO010000028.1 GCA_945874455.1 Opitutus sp. GAS368
GCGCACGCCGCCGAGTACATGCGTCGGCTCTTCGCCGATCCCGCCCTCGGTGCCGCGCTCGGCGCCGCCGCCCGCGCGACCATCGAGTCCCGTTTTTCTCCCGCTGCCATCGGCACCCGCTACCGCCGCCGCCTCGAAGTCATCGCCACATTCTAAGCCGAACGTCGGTAGATTTCTCGGCAGCGTCTTCTTCGCGCCGTCACCGCCGGCCTCGCCTCCCCGCTGCGGGGCCCCCTATCACCGGATCGGCCCCCTCGCCCCAGCCCGCCCCCAGCTCACTACCCCCATGAAAATCCCCGCTCTGCTCACCGTGTGCGTCGCCTTTTTCGCGAATACTGTCGCGCTGACGTCTCTGGCGGCCGCGACGCCGACGCCCGGCTTGATCACGGGCGTGGTCGTGAATCTCGCCACGATGGATCTCCTCGCGGGGGCACGTATTCAAGTCGAGGGCCTCCCCGGTGAAACGAGCAGCGAACGCGGGGGCGTCTTTACTTTTGCCGCTCCGGCCGGACCGCGCACGCTCATCCTTTCCTTTGCTGGTCTCGAGACGAAGCGCGTGGCCGTACTCGTGCCCGCGGGCGGCGAGGTGAAGGCAGAAGTCGGCCTCACCGCCGCAATTTACCAGCTCGAAAAATTTACCGTGAGCGGACTGCGCGAGGGACAGGCCTTGGCGATTCAGTTACAAAGCCAAGCCGACCATGCCAAAACCGTGGCCGCGACGGATACCTTCGGCAACCCCGCCGCCAATCCCGGCGAACTCCTCATGCGCCTGCCGGGCGTCGCCGTGAACTTTGTTTCGGGCGAGGCGGTGGAGATTTTTATGCGCGGCATGGGCACGAGCTTCATCTCGCTGATGACGGACGGGAATAATCTCGCCTCGTCTGTCGGGACCTCCTCAAGCCGCGATTTCCAACTCACCGCACTCGATACGGGCAACATTGAGTCCGCAGAGATTGTCCGCTCACCAACCCCCGACATGCCCGCGAATGCGATCGCGGGTTATCTCAATCTGGTTTCCAAACGCGGTTTTGATCGGCGTGGCCGCCGCCTCGATCTGACGCTCGGCACGCGCTGGACCGATTTCTACGCAGGCAAGAGCCCGGCAAAAGATCGCGCGCAACTGGACCTAATCACGGTCAATTATTCCGATGTCTTCAGCGTCTTTGGTGGCCAGAAAAACCTCGGCGTCGCCTTCAATGTCAGCCATCGCTCGGCGCCAACGCTGACGGACGCCGTGGGTGGCATCGGCGTCGCGGCGGCGGGCGCGGGACATGTGTTGCCCACCGCGACGAACGGGCTCACGTCGCCGCTCGTGCGGGCGATGGGCTCAGGTGAAACCTATGCGCCCACGCACAAGCAAAACCTCGGGCTTAATCTGGATTACAAGTTGGGGGACCGCTCGTTCATTTACCTCAGAAATACCGGCAACTTCAACCTGACGCCGGAGGTCGCGAGCATTTATCGGCAAACCACGTCGACGACGGCCGCAGCCGCCAGTTACGAGCCCGGCAGTACCTACGAGTGGCAGCGGGCGTTGCCCATCGCGGGCTCCCGCTCCGAAGTGTTCTCGGGCCAGTCGCGAAAAAAAGCCACCACCTATGCGGCTTCGACCGGACTGGAGCATAAACTCGCCGGCGGAGCGGGATTGCTGACCTTTGATGCGAGCTATTCGCGGGCGACGACGTGGTATCCGATGAATGCTGACATCATCGCGGATGTGACTGGCATCGGCTGGCAGATCGATCGGCGCAACCAGCCCGCGTGGTATCCGGCGTTTGCCCAGACCGCGGGCCCCTCGATCTACGACCCCGCGAACTACACGCCACGCTCCTATATCCGTCGCTCCTATCGGGCCCCGGCCGAACGTATCGGGCTGCGCGCCGATCTCCGGCGCAATCTCGCTACCGCGATCCCCGCTTATTGGAAAGTGGGGGCCCGCCATGAGCTGGATCGGCGGGAGCAGGATACTAATTTAGAAAACTACACCTTCACCGGAGCGCGCGGGATCACGCCATTTCTCGGGGCGCAATTCAAGCAAGGGGCCGGCCACTACGGACCCTTCCCCTTTGTCCTCGCGCCGGGTGCGGGCGGGAGTCGAGATCTGGCGGAACGACCGGACCTCTGGACGCAAACCGCGGCCGATGCCTACAACAGCGTCACGAGTTCGCTGTCCGGGGACGCGCGCTTCGCCGAGGTGATCGACTCGGCTTATGCGCTGGGCGGGCTGACGTTGGGCAACGTGCGCCTCCTCGGCGGCGTGCGCGCCGAGCAGACCGAGAACACCGGGACCGCCTACCGCCGCAGGACTTCAGCGGCGGGCGGCACCACCTCGCTCACGACCTTGCCGCCCGCACAAAATGCAGCGCGGGCGCGGGCCCAATTCGCGCTCGGACAATTCACGACGACCGGTCATTATGTGAATGTATTTCCCGGCCTCCATGTAGTGGCGGAACCCTGGTCGCGGCTACAACTACGCGCCAGTTATCACGCCTCCATCACCCGGCCAGCAGTGGGCAGCTTACTCCCGACCACCAACGTCAACGAAGAGACACGGATCATCACCGCCGGAAATCCTGATCTGCGGCCCTACACCGCGGATAATTTCGAAGTGGCCGTGCAAAAATATTTTGAGCCGGTCGGGCTCTTCGAGGTCAGCGTATTTTTGAAGGAAATCACGAATTACACGCGCTCGATTGACACGGCGCTCATGGGCGGCGCCGACAACGGTTTCGAGGGGCAGTTTACCGGCTACACGCTCCGCCAAGTGCAGAATACGGGCAGCGCGCGCATTCGGGGTTTCGAAGTGAGCTACCAACAGCAGTACACGTTTCTGCCAAGTTTTTGGCGAGGCTTCGGCTCGTTCGCCAACTTCAGCTACACGCAAGCCGAGGGAGATTTCGGCACGACGACCTTTCAGCGACAACTGGCAAACCAACGCCCGCGCGTTGCCAACGCCGGCCTTTCCTACGTCGGCCGCGGTGCGCAATTACGACTCCTCGGAAACTGGAACGGCCGTTACTACCGCAGCGGGGAAGGCAATGCCTCCGTCTACAGCGACCCCCGTCTGATCATCGATTTCAAGGCCCAATACCGGATCAACCGGCGCTGCGAAGTCTATCTAGATATCCTGAATCTCACCAATGAGTTTAACCAAACATTTGTGCGGGAAGGCGGCCTGAAATATAATTCTCAGAAACAGGGCACGCTGTACGCGACTGGGCTTAAACTAACGTATTAAAAAGGCCGAGCGGAACGAAGTCGGAGCAAACCCATCGGTCTCCCCCTTGTCTCAACGCCGACCGACCAATAGGAGTTCCGCAGCACACCGCAGAAACGACGCTGACGCGACGCGTCAGGCGGACCGGCAACACGTCCGGCGCCGTGCTTGGCGGCCGGAAGGCGGGCCCTCCGCTCAAACCATCATCGCGACATTCCGAGCCACGCTGCAGCGCCGCGTGACCCCGGTTGTTCGCTCACCAGCTCCGGCTCCGCGTGGTTCCCGGCACCGCGACAAACCGCGTGTCTCGCCCCATCCACTCGCTCCACGTTTCGCCGAAACTGATCCGCCGGTCCCCCGAACGGTTCACCCACGCCACCTCGGCAGCTTCGCCCGGCGGAGTAAAACGGATACCCCAAATCGGATCAAACGCCTCCGTCGACAACGAATACCGCATGTCGCCCAACACCCCGGGGTCCGCCGGGCTGCGCGCCACCCACCCCTCGCAAAACCACGCCAGCCGCGCAAATGACCGCCGCCGGTCCCGCGCTCGCTCCGCCGCCGTGAGATCCTCGGAGCCCACTTGGGCCAATGCCCACCCCGCCCGCACCGTCGCCTCGCCCGTCAGCCCCACGCGAATACGGTCGGCATAGATTTTCCCCTCCCACGCATAGAGCGCGCGCCACACGACCAGATTGCCCAGCGTCGGCATCACCTCGATCCGCTCCGGCCTATGACCACGCGCAGCCGCCAGCGCCACCTGCGCGTCTACGGCCCGCTCCTGTTGCACCGCACCCAAGGTCAGATAACTCGCCGCCACCGCGAGCCCCACCCCGGCCGCCGCGCGTTGCCCTCGCCACAACGCCACCACCAACCCGACCGCCAGCGGGAGCGTGACCACCGGGTCCACCACCGCCACCACATCCCATCCATAGCGGCGATCCGTCAACGGCCACAGCAGCAGCGTCCCGTAGCTCGTCGCCGCATCCAATAAACAATGACTGATCCACGCCACCAGCGCACAGCCCCACACCGCGACAAAATTCCCACGCCACCGCTCACGCCACGGCCGATAGAGCGCCAAAATCCCGACCACCACCGCCGCGCCCAGCGGGGCCAGCGGCAACGCGTGCGTGAAGTGCCGGTGATACTCCACCGCCACCAGCGGATCCGTCGCACTGCGGATGAAAATATCGAGGTCGGGAGCGGCCCCCGCCGCGGCCGCCACCCCAGCCGCCGTTGCCCGCCCGAGCTTCCGGCCAAAGCCGACCCAGCCCAAGCTCGCCCCGAGAAGTGTGTGCGTCAGTGGATCCAAGGCAGACGACGAAATTCACTTCAGCCGCCGACGCAATCCGCGTCCCCGCTCTACCGCGCGAGCTTGCGCAACCACATCTGCCCGCCGCCACCGCGCGCGCACAGCGGCATGTGCTCGCGGAACCATGCGTGCCGAGTGTTAAACAACCACCCCGTGAACAGTTCGATCCGGTAGCACGGGTTGTTCATCAAAAACGCGCGGAGCAAATATTGCTCGTTCCACGCCCGTCCCTCGTCGAGCCACTCCCGCGGATACTCCAAGTTTCCCGCCACATCGTGGATATGGATAATCACCCCCGGAGCCAAAATCGGCAGCACGTCGAAAAAAAGTCGGTTCACGTCACTCCCGATTTTGCTCACATGCGATGAGTCGATGAACAGCACGTCATTTTCTTCGAGCGCCGCGAACGTCTCCAGCGGCACGTCCTGCACGATTTTCTCGATGAGCGTCACCCGCCCTTCGTCACCAGCCCGCAACAGCGGCCGCAACCGCGCCATGTCGGGATCGATGAACGTGAATTCCGGCGCCCCGATGCCGCCATGATCGCGCGCATCCAGCATCGCCGCCGAGCTGAAGCCCGACCCCACCTCGATAATGCGCTTCGGCTGGGCCTCGCGCAGCATCGCCCACAACATGATCGCGTCGAAGTGCCCGTAGGAGGGGTTGTCCAAAAAGAACCGCCGCCCCTTGACCTCTTTTTCCGGATACGGTTGCTCGGCGTAGAACCGCGCGAAGCGCTCCAGCCGCGCCACCTGCCCCGTCTCGTTCAAATCGACGCCGGGAAACGGTGGCCCAAATCCGCCCCGCGCAAAGACCGCGGCGACTTCATCGCGCGACGGCAGCGGCGAATAAAAATGCCCGGGTGGAAAAAACCGCGCCCACTCCGCCTGCTGCTCGCGCATCTGCGCATGATCCCGCTCCCACCGGCGGAATTCCGGCCACCACCGCAAAATAGCTCGCAGCCCGAATCTCATGGCGCATCAGGGTGGCCCGTCGGACGGCGTCACGACGAACTCCAAATTGAAAACACTGAACGACAACTGGCGCGGATCGCTGCCGACCTTGCGCCCCGGCTTGTCGCTCACAAACCGCAGCCCCACGCCGCTCTCCGGCAGCACGCAGCCAAACTTAAACGACGCCTTCTTTTCGCCCACTTCCCCCGACCATACCATCGCCTCACCCGCGAAGATCCGCACCGTGCGCGCATCGAGGGCTGAGATATTTCCGCGCACCACCAGCGTCAACGGCCCGCCCGCCTCGTTGCGCAGCCGCAATTGCGAGTCGCCCCCACTCCAGCGCCAGCGGTCACCATGGAAATTCTCCGGGCCGGACCACCCGCCTTGCAACTCCACCCGCACCGCCCCAACGACCGCACTCTCCCCAGCCAGCTGATAAAACTCCTGCGCGGGCGGCGCAAATTCCTTGTAGGAGGCGACCACCGTCAGATTGCCCACGATCAACACCGCGAGCCATTTTCTCCCGCGCGGCACAAGGATATTAAACGCCAGCGTCATCGGCAGCAGCACGCGGGTCGACGCACCGGGAAACCCCTCCCACACGGGCGTCGAGAGGAACACCATCATTCCCGCAAACGCCGCGCCGATCCGCCACCACGCGTCGGCCGGCCGCCAGCGCAAAACGACGAACAACCCCTGCACCGTGAGCGCCAGCGTGACCGCGACCGTGGCCCAGTTGAGCGACGCATCACCACCCGCCGAAAGATTAGCCACCGCGTCGCGCCATTTTTCGGCGAGACCGGCGAGCGGGAGCGTAAAGTTACCCAGCCCCGGATCGTCCGCCGGTCCAAATTTCCACCGCACATAGCCCATCCAAGCGAACAGCGGCAGCGCCACCGCGGCCGCCGTCAGCGCCGGCCGCCACCACGTCCGCGGCGCGCGCCAGTCGAAATCCGCCACCCCTGCCACCGCAAGCAGACTCGTTTCTTTGCCCAATGCTGCCAAAGCCAACGCCGCTGCTCCCCGTGTCCGCTGTCCGTCTTCCACCCAGCGCATCGCCAGCGCCACGAGCAGCAGGCTGGGCCCATCCACCAACGAATGTCGCACACTCATACACACCCCGTGCGAAAACATCACCGCCGCCCACCGTAGAAAATTCTCCCCATTCGTCGGCGGAAACCACCGCAGCAACACCCAGCCGAGCGCCAGCCAGCACAGCACATTGAGCAACGCATGCGCCTGCACGATCCACGCCGGTTGTCCGAGCCCGAGCACCCACGCCGTCCAGCAAAATAAAATACGCTTCGCCCGATACGGCAGATTGTCGATCGACGTTTTCAGCTCCGGATTATCGAGCGTCGGGTTCAGCGCCAACTGGACATAATAAGCCCCGTCGTAACCCGAAGAATCCTCATACACATAGTGCCGCACGTCCTTCAGCTGCGTCACCTTGTTCTCCCCCACCCGGTCACCGATCGAGATCAAACTCGAAAACCCCGTGTTCGGATCGTAGAATTTCTGAACTTCCGACAGAAAAAAGACTGCGCTCACCACGCACATCACCCGCCAGGGCGACGCCAGCATCGTCCGCAACCAACCAAGATCTTGGGGTGCTCGCCGTGTGTTCATTCCTCGCTCCGCCCTCCTCGTGGCCGGGGGTGCGGACGAGACCGATACGGGCGCTTGTCATCCAAATTTATCACGTGCAGTTTTCCGCATCACAGAACGCGAGCGCGCCATGTCAAATCCGAATCCCCCTGCCATCGCTCTGCGTGCCCCCCGTTACTTCGTTTCGTTGGCCGTCCTGCTGCTCGCCGGCTATGCAATTTTTCTCGCGCTCAACACCTCGACGGTCGCCGGTGGTGCCGATTCTTCGGGTTATCTTAACACCGCCCGGCTTCTAGCCAGCGGCCACCGGCAAGCCGACTGGCGCCTCCCCACCCCGTTCTTGCCGGTGCCCTCCACCAGTCGCCTCCACTTTTCGCCGCACGGTTTTTACCCCACCGCCGACAACCCACTCCTGCCACCTACCTACCCATCGGGACTTCCGCTCCACTACGCAGCCGCTGGTTTGCTGCTGGGGTGGACGGCTGGGCCGCTCGCCGTTTCGCTCCTCGCGGCTGTCGGCACGTTGTGCCTCTTCTACCTCATCGCCCGCGAGCTTGCGCTGGACCGCTGGCTCGCGGCTGCCGGCGCGGTCTGCCTTGCGTCCTTCCCGCCGCTGATTTTTTCCAGCATCCAACCACTGAGTGACGTGCTGGCGACAGCTTGGTGCCTCGCCGCCGTCTTTGCCGCACTTCGCGCGTCCCAATCGGCAGCGTGGTCGCTCACCTGTGGGTTCGCCCTGTCGATCGCCGTCCTCGTTCGTCCGACCAATGTCCTTTTATACCCATCGCTCCTTATCTTCGTCGGGCCAAATTTCAAAAGAATCGCCGCCCTCACACTCGCTGGTCTGCCCGGCGCCCTGTGGTTCGCCACTTACAATCACACGCTCTACGGCGGAGTTTTTCGCTCAGGTTATCCCGGCATCGAAACCGCCTTTGCGCTGAGCTACGCTTGGCCCACCATCCTCCATTTTGGCCGCACCCTCGGCCTGTTTTTGCCCGCTGTGCTGCTCGTTCTTCCGCTCGTCGCCCTCGTTCGCCACGCCACCCGCACTCGTCGGCTCAGCGCGCTCGCGACATGGTTCTTCGCCCTGGCTGCGCCGTACGTTTTTTACGCGATTTCACAGGAAGACTGGTCCTGCCTTCGTTTCATTCTCCCGGCGCTGCCCGCGCTCATTTTCGCGGCTCTGTTGGGCGTCAACGCGCTCACGAGTTCAACGTCTCCGTCCGCCCCGCGGATTCGCCTGATCGCCGCGACCATCCTCAGCATGTGGGCGTTGGCCGCTTCGTGGCACTGGACGCGGAAACTCGGCATTCTCTCCATCAAAGGCTATGAACAACCCTACGCAGCCGCCGCCGACGCCGCCCGCACGAAGATTCCTTCGAACGCGGTGATTGTCTGCGGCCAAACCAGCGGAGCCATTTACTATTACACTGATCTCCCCGTGCTACGCTGGGATTTTGTCAGCGCAACCGAGTTCGCCCGCTACGCCAGCCTCGCTCGCTCAGCCAGTATCCCGCTCTACGCCGCAATTTCCGCCGCGGAAGAAGACGGCGTATTCCGCGACCGCTGTCCCGGGGAGTGGATCAAGCTCTCGACCCACGGGAGCATCAGCCTTTGGCGCCTCGTCGCCGCCGCTCCTGCCCCCATCGCCCAATGACCGCCCCTGCCTCATCTCGTCACCGCTGGCTGCTCCGCGCCGCCGCCTGGGCCGCGGTCGCGCTATTTTTAGGTTTGATCGCTCGCTTCTGGCACCCCGTTTACGGCTTCACGTCGCTCATCCAACTCGACGCGCCCAACGACGATCTGAAGATCGCCGCCTTCCGCGAGCTGCCCGTTTTCGTGCACCGCGACAACGGCGGCTACGACGGACTCTACTACGCGCAAATCGCCCACGACCCCACGCTGCGCGACCCCGAACTCCCGCGCGCGATGGACAACCTCGGCTACCGCGCCCGCCGCATTCTCCCGCCCGCCTTCGCGTGGCTCCTCGGCGCCGGCCAGCCCGGCTGGATCATCCACACGTATCCACTCCTCAACCTCATCGCGTGGTTCACCCTCGCCATCCTCCTCTGGAAACTTCTCGCCGTCTCCGACCCCCGCGGCCTGCTCGCGTGGACCGGGGTGCTCTTTTCCGCCGGGGCCCTCGCCAGCGTGCGCCTCGCCCTCACCGACCTCATCGCCCTCACGATTCTCGCGGCCGCCCTCCTCGCCGCCGAACAGTCGCGGCAACACCCCGCCACCGCCCTTCTCGCCGCTGCCGCCCTCGCCCGCGAGACCGCACTCCTCGCCTTCGCCGGCCTCGTCCAACACCCGTTCTTTTCCCTCCGCAATGTCGTGCGTGCCTTCCTCGTGACTCTTCCGCTCGCCGCCTGGCTCGTTTACCTCCGCTGGCGCATCGGTCCCGCCGATGCCGGCTGGGCCAACTTCACTTTCCCCGGCTCCGGTCTCGTCGAAAAATGGGCCGCCGCCACGTCCGCCCTGTTCACCGTCCCTGACCACAGCCTCGCCTTCACGACGTGGCTCGCGACCCTCGGCCTCACCACGCAGGCGGTATTCTTCGCCACCCGCTGGCGTCTCGACGACCGCTGGTGGCGTATCGGGATCGCTTACACAATTCTCCTCCTCTTTCTCGGCACCGCCGTCTGGGAGGATTTTCCCGGTGCCGCGCTGCGTGTGCTCTTGCCCCTCACGCTCGCCTTTAACGTCCTCGTCCACCGCACCCGCGCGCCGCTCGCTTGGTTGCTCATCGGCAACCTCACCGTGTTCGCCGGCCTTGTGGGTCTTCGCGATGTGCCGGCCGATCCCCGCGAGCTCGCCGCCTTCAGCTCTTCCGGGACAGCGGGTATCGCGCGCACCGGCGAGGGCTGGTCCGGCCGCGAGGAACACGGGCGCCACCGCTGGTCTTGGTGCAGCGGACAGGGCACCGTCACCCTTGAAACGTGGCCCCGCCAGAGCGCCACCGTGCAGCTCGATTTCTCCCTCCGGGCCGTCACTGCGCGCACCGTCGTTTTACACCACGACGGCCGTGAAATCTGGCGCGCCGCCGTTGGCCCGACACGCTCGCACCATACCGTCACCGTGCGTAGTGAACACGGGCGCGCCACCCTCGCGTTTTCCAGCGACACCCCGCCCCAGCGAGAGGGCCCGCATGCCAACGCCCGCGACCTGTCGTTTGCGCTTTATGATCTGCGGCTGACGCTGACAGAACCTTGAGCGCCGCCATGCCCGCCCCGATTCTCATCGACCTCACCCACACGAGCCACACCCGTGCGCGCACCGGCATCCAACGCGTCGCGCGCTCCCTCCACACCGCCCTCGGCTCCGACGCCCGCGCCATCACCTACGACCCCCACGCCCGCACCTGGCGCCCCCTTGAGCCGTGGGAAACGCAGAGTCTCACCGCCGCCCCCTCCGAAAAACGCGGCACGACGTGGCCTCTCTCCGCCCAACTTCGCGGCCTCGCCCACCGCCTCCTCGGCTCCTCCGGCGCGACGTCTCTCCACGCTCCACGCTCCACGCTCCACGCCTCGTTCGGCCTCCTCGTCCCCGAGGTCTTCTCCGCCGACACCGCCGCCGTTCTTCCCGCGCTGCTCAACGCCGTCGCCGGCCCGCGCGTCGCGATTTTCCACGACGCCATCGCCCTCAAATTTCCCGAGCTCACTCCGACAAAAACCGTCGCCCGCTTTCCCGGCTATCTCCGCGAACTCCTCGCCTTCGACGGCATCGCTGCCGTCTCCGAAGATTCCCGCGACTCCCTGCGCGACTACTGGCGCTGGCTCGGCATCGCCCACCCACCCCCCGTCCAAACCATCCCCCTCGGCACCGATTCGGTTTGTCACGTATTACGTGACAAACCTCCCGCGCCCGCCACCAGCAGTCCCCCTTTCGTTGCCGTGGCCGACACGCAACGCTCACCACTCAGCGCTCAGCCCATTCCGACTATCCTCAGCGTCGGCTCCCTCGAGGGCCGCAAGAACCACCTCGCCCTCCTCGACGCCTGCGAACAACTCTGGTCCACCGGCGCGCGTTTCGAACTCCGCCTCATCGGCCTCGCCCATCCGCAGACCGGTCGCGCCGCCCTCGCCCGCCTGCGAGCCCTCCAGGCCGCCGGACGCCCGCTCCGCTACGACGGTCCCGCCACCGATGCCGCGCTCCATTCCGCCTACGCGTCCTGTGCCTTTACGATTTACCCGTCACTGATCGAAGGCTTCGGCCTGCCCGTCATCGAAAGCCTCGCCCACGGCAAACCCTGCATCTGCTCCGCCCGCGGCGCCCTCGGCGAATCCGCCCGCGACGGTGGCTGCGTCGCGCTGGCCTCCGTCGACGTCGCCCACTTGGCTGCCGCCGTCCGCCGGCTGCTCGACACGCCGACTGAACTTGCCGCGCTCGCCCACGCCGCCCGCACCCGGACATTCCGCTCGTGGTCCGACTACGCCGCGACCCTCACCACGTGGATGCACGCGCTGAAACGACGCAGCTAAAGCAGAAATCCGCGGGCCGCTCGCTCTCGTCGCGCCGGCAAAACCCGCCTTTCCGTTTGCCAACGCACAAACGCAAACCCACGTTCTGCCCCTCATGGCGCTCTCCTTCTTCACCAAAAATAAAAAGGCAATGCTGGCCCGCTGTCGCGATGATTACGCGACCAAGATGCGGTTGAAATACGCCCCCTACTACCACGCCATGGAGGCCCAGAAGGGCACCACCGTAAAACTTGCTGGCCGCGAGATGATTATGCTCTCGAGCAATGATTATCTCGGGCTGTCGTTTAACCCCAAAGTCATCGAAGCGGGCCGTGCGGCCCTCCTCAAATGGGGCACGAGTACGACCGGCGCCCGCATCTCCAACGGTTCCCGCACGTTCCACGTTGAGCTCGAGGAAAAACTCGCGGATTTCCTCGGCCGCGAGGCCTGTCACGTCAGTGCCGCCGGCTACATCTCCTGCCTCTCAAGCATCGCCTCCTTCGCCCAAAAGGGCGACATCATCTTCGCCGATAAAAACATTCACTCGTGTCTCTGGGACGGCATCCGGCTCTCCATGGCGACCGTCGAGCGCTTCTCCCACAACAGTCCCGAAGACCTCCGCGGCGCCCTCGCCGCCACTAACCGCGACGCGACCAAGATGTTGGTCATCGAAGGCGTTTATTCCATGGAGGGCCACATCGCCCGCCTCCCCGAGATTTCTGAGATCGCCGAAGAACACGGCTGCTTCACGGTCCTCGACGATGCGCATGGCTTCGGTGTCCTCGGCCGCCACGGCCGTGGCACCGTCGATCATTTCGGGCTCAACGATAAGGTGGACGTGATCTGCGGCAGTATGTCGAAGTCCCTCGCCAGCACCGGCGGCTTCGTCGCCGCCTCGCGCGAGGTCATCGAATATCTCCGCACCAATTCGAAACAGACCGTCTTCTCCGCCGCCATTAGCCCCAGCCAGGTCGCCTGTGCGCAAGCCTCACTCGAGCTGATGCAGACCGAGCCCCACCACCTCGAAAAGCTCTGGTCCAATACGAAAAAATACCGCGCGATCCTCAAGTCCTTGGGCCTGGACACCTGGGAAAGTGAAACCCCCGCCGTGCCCATCGTGCTCGGCTCCAAAGAGCGCGTTTACCCGTTCTGGAAGGCGCTGCTCGAAAAAGGCGTCTTCACCGTCATGTCGATCGCACCCGCCGTCCCCGCCGGCAAAGACCTCATCCGCACCGCCATCTCGGCGCTGCACACCGATGAGCAGCTCGAAAAAATCGCCGATGCCATGGCGTATGCGGTGAAAAAACTGTAAGCAGCAGGCTTTCAGTCGAAAGCCCCGTGCCGAGCGCGGAGAGCAAAACCAGACCGTGACGCTCGTTGACCGGTGTCACGGCGACCAGTTCAGCTGAGTATCTCGGGCTCTCAGCTCTGAACACTCAGCTCGCAACTGCGGCTCGGAAACGGCTAGGCGCTTCAAGTTTTCAACGCACCGCGCAGCGTCTCCGCCGCCTCAGCCCACGTCGGCAAGGCCCGCGACGTGGCCTCGGCGGCCAGCAGCGCGTGCAGCGTAGTTTCCGTCAGCACCCGCCGCAGCGCCGCCTTCCACTGGGCCCGATCATTCAGCGCCACGGTCAGGCAGCCGCCACCTGCCGTATTTTCCCGCAACACGGGTAAGTCGCTGCACACACAGGGCACCCCCATCCACAGCGATTCCAGCACCGGCAGTCCACAGCCCTCCGCGAGCGTCGGCACCACACTGGCCCGCGCCGTCGCGTAAAGAGCCGTGACCGCCGCATCACTCGCCGCTTCGTGATAATGAAGCCCACCGTTTTTTCGACTGAGCGCTTTGATCCGACGCAAAATCGGCGCTCCAAAATGCGGATTCACGCGCCCCACGAGATGGAGTTCAAACTCCAGTCCTTCGCCCCACAACTCCTCACTCACATCCAGCAAAAACATCTGGTTCTTGCGCGGCTCGAGAATCCCCACGCTCAACAGACTCGGTCTCGCCCGCGCCGCGCGTAACGTTACCCGCGGCGCCGAATTAAAATCGGCCCCCAGCGCGAGCACTTCGACCGGCGGAGTCTTGGCCAGCCCCTGCCAGCGCCAGAAGCCCAGCAACTCCTCGCGGCTCGCCGCCGACACCGCCCAGACGCGGTCAAACTGCGCGAGCAGCTTCAGGTAGCCCGGATGGCGCGCCACACTCTGCGGCCAAGTAATGTGCGGGTGCGTCAACGGAATCGCGTCGTGAAAAATCGCCGCCGTCCGTCCTTCGCGTTTCTCCAAAAAGGCCGTAAACCCCGGCCGTTCTTCCTCTGAAAATAACTCTCCGGTGAAAAACCAATCGTCCACCCGCAACGTCGCGCGATCCCAAGTCGGCCAACGCACCTCCATCGCCTCGCCCCGCAGACCATCGGCCAAGCGTGCACTCACCCGCATCAATCCTGAGCGATGGCCCGCCCCTCCGGCCTTCGTGACATCGAAATGGATCATGGCCCAATCGACCGCTTGAACAACGCGAGCACGCGCTCGGCATTGCCATGTGCGTTGAAATTTTCCTCGACCCAAATCCGCGCCGCTCGCCGCAGTTTCTCGGCAAACACATCGTCCGTCGACAACCGGCGCAACGCACTCACCCACACCTCCGTCGATTCCACCGGCACGACAAGTCCCGTCACCCCTTGCGTCACCGCCTCAGTCGTCGCGGCCACCGGCGAGGTGATGACGAGCACGCCGACCGACATCGCCTCGGGAATCACATTCGGCAGACCATCGCGGTCTCCGCTGGGCGCAATCACACCCGTGTGCAATAGGACATCCGCCCATGCGAGCTGGCTCCACACTTCATGATGCGGCAAATGTCCGGTAAACGTCAGACTCGCCGCAATCCCGAGATGGCCCGCGAGTTTTTCCAGCTCCGGCAGCAAGGGTCCCCCACCCACGATCCGCGCTTCAAAGGGCACACCCGCGGCGTGCAGCGCGGCGTAAACGCGCAGTTGATGATCGAGACCTTTCTTCTCCACCAATCGCGCCACGCACACCAGCCGCAACGGCACACGCGAAGACCGCAGCCGCTTTAACACCGGCAGTCGGTCAAGACCGCGCCTGATGCAAAAAATTCTTTCCGCCGCCAGCCCGCGCGCCACCAGCGCCTTGCGCCCCATCTCCGTTGACGTGTGAACGAAGGCGGCGTGCTGCAACTTATCATTCAGCCACCAATCGCCGCCGTGCTCGTAAATGTCGTAGGCGTGTGCCGCCGCACTGAAGCGATGCTGATCGAGCCGCCACAGCAACCAAGCCGCCGTCGCGGGCGCACCACCCCACGCAGCGTGGATGAGCGCCGGTCGGTTAGCCCTGAAATGCCGGGCAAAAATACAGGCGAAACCAGCCCCGAGCATATTCTCCCAAAAGTTAATCCACGACGGCGCCCGGCGCGCGGAGAGTCCGGCCAAGACTTGCCGCAAGACCTCTGGCCGGCGCCACGACTCATAGGGAATCATCCAAAAAAGGGTCAACAGTCGCCACTTGTTGAAGGTCGCAACCGGCAGTCCCCGAAACGTACCCCCGCCACCCCAGAGCGAATAGAGCCGCAGATTCACCCCATGCGCACGCATCGCGATGATTTCTCGCTGCAGGAAAGTCTCCGTGGGTTTCGGGAACGTCGTAAAGAAATAGGCGATGACAGGCGCTTCGGTCGACAAAGTGGTCTTAAACTAGAACGCCACTCGCGCCGTGGCCAAGCGCATTACGTTCCTCATCGGAACCGCAGCCCTAATCCTCTCCACTCGGCGCGGAGGGCGCACGACTACCGTTCGACGGCGGAAAGGCCCAGCGCTTCAGCTTCGCTCCGACGACTTCGTTGGCCATCCCCACGAGCTCCTCGATCAGCAGCGTCGGATCCTCCACGTAACGCAGTTTCAGAAAATTCTCCCGCACCGCCGCGTAGGCCGCCGGGGTCGCCATCCACCGATCAATCAGCCGGGCAAAATCCACCGCATCCTCCACTTTCTCCGAGGCGGCGCCATTGCGGAAAAATTTCCACGTCAGCTCCTCCTGCGGCATGATCCCACCAAACGCATTGAAGATAATTGGACACTGAAAATGCAGGGCCTTCGCACAGGTCGTCGTGCCACCGCGCGTCACGATCACATCGCTCGCTTGCATGAATAGGTGGACGATCTCCGAGTAACCCTCGATGTGGCAGCCGAACTCGGGGTGCGTAGCGCGCCAGTGCACGAGGTCATTGTAGGTCTCCTTGTTCTTGCCGCAAATCACGATCGCCTGCACGCGTTCGGCGTGCTTCACCAGCCCTTGGAGGAGGTCGAAGTGATTGTTCGCCCCATTGCTCCCGGTCGCGAGAAACACCGTGAACTTGTCCGGATTGAGTCCCAGTTTTTTGGCTTGAAACACCCGCCGGTCCGCCGGGCTCAACACCTCTAGGTGCGAGCGCGGCAACATCAGATAACCGCGCACACGCGATTTTTCCGGCGCGATCCCTTGCTTGACCGCGTAGTCCGCCGCCGTCGGCGTGCGCGAAAAATATCGGTCAACCGTTGGCTCGATCCAGTTGCGCGAGTAGCCCCAGCCACCGGAAAATTCCCCGCAGTAAGTCGCGCAGCGCACGCGGCTGGCACCGAGCGTAGCCCGCGCGAGTTGAAAATAGCCGCGGTTGAGACAGTCGTGCACACTGAACACGAGGTGAGGTTGGTAGTCCTGCAAGACCTTCAAATAATAGCTGGCACCAAACGTGACGTCGCTCCGATTGAGCCAACTCAGCAGCTCGACGAAGGCGTAAAACCCACGGTGCATCCAAGGCGCCAACCGCTGGATACGATTGTAAAGACCCACGCCCGCCCGGTTCACCACAGACGATTTCTCCAGCATCTGCTCGATGCGCACGTCGACGTCGTGCCGGTAAAGTTGAAAACACCACTCGGCAAACGCCTCCGCCCGCGCATCGTGACCACCACCGGTGCTGGCTGTGAGAACAAGAATACGGAGCTTGGACATGCGGTCAGGAAATCTTGAAATAAGTCGCTTGAATCCGGCGCTTGAGCGCCAGCGAACCAAAGCGAGCAATCAGGGGCGCGATCACCGCCTGGAAAAACCGTCCGATGCGTACCGTGCCACTGCGATTCCGCAACAGCGCGCGCCGTAGCTCCGCCGCAGCCTCCGTGGGCGCCGGCCCCGACTCCATCATCGCCACAAACGCCGTCCACGCCCGCGCCATCCGCGGACTCTGCGCCGACGCCGACTGCGGTCGGCGGACCGAGCCTTCGAAATCCGTTCGATAGTCGCCGGGACGCACATCGAGTATGACGACCTTCGCGCCGGAAACCTCCATCATGAGACTTTCGTTGAGCGCGGAGAGCCCCGCTTTCGCGATATTGTAGGCGGACTGAAAGGGCAGCGGAAACTCCGCCGCCAGCGACGAGATGTTGACCAGCGCGCCCCGGTTCCGCTCCAACATCCCAACCAGCGCGGCGTGCGCGAGTCGCGCCGTGTTGATGAGCATCACCTGCAGCTGCTCCGCCCACACCGTGAAGTCGGTCGCCGCAAATTCTGCAAACACTCCGTAGCCGGCATTGTTGATCACGAGGTCGAAACCGCCCGCACTCCGGTCGGCCGCACGAAACCTCGCTTCGGCCTGCGGACCGTCCCGCAGATCCAGAATAACCGGCGTGAACCGCTCCCCGTGCTGGGCGACCAGCGCGTCGAGACGGGCGCCATCGCGCGCCGTGCCCCAGACGCGGACCCCCTCGGCGAGCAGCATTTCCGCAAAGGCCCGGCCGAGGCCCGTGCTCGCACCCGTAATGAACGCCGTGCGGTGCAGATCGGAAACGCGTGCGGCGGCCACAGTGTTAGGCCACCCGCTTGAAGACCAGGGCGACGTTGGCACCGCCGAATCCGCTGCTGTTCTTAATGACAATCTTGGGCGGCGTGTTCTCCGTCGTACGCAGAATATTGATACCTGCGCATTCGGGATCCAGCTTGGTGAGGTGCGCGTTGCCCGGTATAAATCCCTCTCGGATCGCCAGCGCGCAGAACGCGCTCTCCATCACCCCGGCGAGGGAAAGCCCGTGCCCGGTCAGCGCCTTCGTACTACTCACCGCAGGACGCAGCGCCGCATCCTGAAACACGGACCGCAGGGCGCGCGCTTCGGAAATGTCACCAATGAGCGTCGAGGTGGCGTGGGCGTTGACATAGTCCACCTGCTCCGGGGCGACCCCGCTGGCGCGGAGCGCGAGCGTCATCGCAGCGGCCGAGCCACTGCCTTCGGGATGCGAGATGGCGACGTTCCAACCGTCTGACGCTTGGCCCCAACCCAACACTTCCGCGTAGGGCGTCACACCGCGACGCACGACCTCCTCCTCGGTCTCCAGCACCAGCGCAACACCGCCTCCGGTGCCGACGAACCCGTCCCGCGCGGCGTCGAAAGGGCGCGATGCGAGATTCGGGTCGGTCTGCAGCGACAGGGTGCGCATGCCGGCAAACGGCAAAATAGCATCGAGGTTTCCATCTTCAGCCCCCACGACGAACATGCGTTTTTGTCGACCGAGCTTCAGGTCATCCAACGCAAAACCGAGCGCGTGCGCGGAGGACGCACAGGCCGACGAGAAACCGCACGACGAGCCTTGAATTTTGAAGGCCGCGATCAAATTGAAATTCAGCGTGCCTGCAATCGAGGCCACAATCCCCAGCGGCGAACACCGCATCACCCCGACTTTATTGAGTCGGTCGTTGTGGTGATGCAACAGGTAGGGCGAGCCGGCTGACGCGGCGTAGAGTCCCGTGTGGCGATTGGAAATATCAGGCTCCGTGAGCTTGGCGTCCGCGACCGCCTGCAGCATCGCGCACTGGGCAAAGAGCCCGTTCGGCGCCATCGTGCGCAAAAGCTCGCGCTTAATCGTGTAGCCGGCCGGAAACGCCCAGTCCTCCGGATCAGGAGAATTCGTGGCGAAATCCTTGATCGTGCCGATCACCTTTACCGGAATCTCCGGCTTCTGGAACGGCGGGAAAACCTCAAAACCGTGGCGCAGTTCACGGAGACTGCGCGTAACAGTCGCAGCGTCGTTGCCGATACTGGTGACCAATCCTAGGCCGGTGATAAAGACTCTGGGCATGCGTGCGGAGTGTAGCGGCTGCGGACATCCCGACAAAGGGGAATGCACCGGACCGGGAAACGAAGTGAGAGCAGTTCGCGCGCGCCGGTCAACGCGGGAGCAGCCCCCCTGACGCAAAAACGGCGACCCTCATGGTCGCCGTAAATTGTGCTCAGCCCAACCTCGCGCGCGGTGGGCGCCGCGACGGTGACGTCAACCGGTCGCGTTCATCGCTACGCGCAACGGGGGCACCCCCGTCGCAGGTGCCGCTGCGGACCCGCTGAGATTCCCGGCATGCTCGAACGCACCATTGATCGAAACGGGCGCATTCGCCGCGTCCACCATCAAAAAAGTGAGGGTGATTTCCTCGGCGATAACGGCCTTTTCCTGGCCGACCCGAATCGCGCCTTCAAACGTAGCCAAAGGCATTTTCATCCGCTTCGGCTTGATCGAGAGCGAGAGGATGTCGCCGGGTTTGCAGATGCGATGGGCGCGCACGCCTTCGCAACCCGTAAAGAAAATTGACTGCGGGCTCACGACCTTGCCGGCTTCGGTGGGCGCACCTTCCAGCAGATAAAGCACCGCCAGTTGCCCCAATGCCTCTAGCATAATGGAGGCTGGCATCACGGGATTGTCCTTGAAGTGACCCTGAAGAAAAAACTCCTGGCCGGTGATCCTATATTTACCATTGGCCGCCGTCGAACTCACGGACGCTTCGTTCAGGAAGAGAAAGGGAGGCTGAACCGGCATAACGGCACCAATGTGCTCGATCGGGATGAACTTCGTCGGCTTGGGCAGCGCTAGGCCGCGGATCTTGCAGTCGATAAAAGTCTTCACATCGCCGACCGTGCGGAGGTTGCGAAGCTCATCATTATTAATCGTCATCTGGAGAACGTCCTCCACCAAAATGACAATTTCCATCATCGTGAGGGAGTCGATTCCCAGATCCTCGATCAGCCGAAGATCATCGTCTGCATCCTTCAACTTGATGCGTAAATCTGGCTCAACAAAGCGCTCGATAATGCCGATGACAACCGCCGGAACATGCTCAGCATTACCAGTCTTGCGAAACTGAACCGCCGATTCAAAAGCCGAGGGCGAACAACGCTTCAGCGCCTCGCGGAGCGCGGTTTCGTCCTCTGGAGAAAAGGGCTTATTCGTCAGCGGAATCGGCTTATTGGTGCCCTGATTTGATAGAACTGCGTCTGGCATTGTTGACTTCTTTTAGGTTACGAAACGCTGAGATGTAAATCCATTTCTTGGTCGCAGTCCCCGAGCAATGTCAGCGGCGGCTGCCGCCACCACCCTCGTCCGCCGGGAAAATACCCCCGCCCCAGTCCATCGCTGCGCTTGCCAGAACCCCGGCACCGTACCATCACTGCGCCGTTCTTCCCGCATGCGTTGACCCACGCCTGCTGACCGCACTCAACACCAGCGCATGTCCGCCCTTCCAACGGCTCCCAACGCCCGGCCGGTTTTTCTGATTACGCACGAGTTTTATCCGGTGCGGGGCGGTATCGCGACCTTCACCGAAGAAATTGCCCGTGCCAGCGCCAGCCTCGGCTACGATATCGAAGTCTGGGCTCAATCCGCTCCGGCCGCCGTCGAACGTCCCGACTGGCCCTTCCGCCTTCGCCGCCTTCCGCTCAAGGGCACGCACGATCTCTGGTGCCAGGCCCAACTCGCGCGCGCACTGATCCGCCACCGCCGCGAACTCCGCCACGCCACCGTCTATTTGCCTGAACCGGGGCCGATGATGACGATGATGCTCCTGCAATTTTTCCACGCCTTCCGCCCGCGCCGCCTCGTGCTCACGTTTCACGGCTCGGAAATCCTCAAGTTCACCCGCAGCCCCTTGCGTCGCTGGCTCGCCGGACAACTCATCCGCCGGGCCACCCGCATCAGCACTCTCACCCATTACACGCAGGAACTGCTCGTCGCCCATTTCCCTGCAGCCGCCGAAAAGATTTTTCTCACCCCCGGCGCACTCCGCTCGGACTTCGCCGTCGTCCCGCCCAAACCCGCGACCGCCGGGAAAAAAATCGTCATTCTCACCGTCGGCCGCCTCCACCCGCGCAAAGGCCAACTCCTCACCTTGCAGGCGCTGCAAACCCTCGCTCCCGACGTCCGCTCCCGCCTCGAGTACTGGGTCGTCGGCGGCCAGAGCAAGGGAAACTACGAACCCCAGCTCCGCGCCGCCGCCGCCGAAAAACCGGATCTCGCCGTCCGCTTCTTTGGCAACATTCCCGACGAGGAACTCTCGGATCTTTACGACCGCGCCGACATCTTCGCGATGACGAGCGTCAACCTCGAACACAGTGTCGAGGGCTTCGGCCTCGTTTACCTGGAAGCTGCCGCCCACGGCTTGCCGGTCGTGGCTCACGACGTCGGCGGGGTCTCCGAGGCAGTCAGGGAGGGCGTCACCGGCCTCCTCGTCCCCCCCGATCGCCCCGCCCAACTGGCCGCGGCTTTCGAAAAGCTCATCCACGACGAGCCCTTGCGCCGCAAGCTGGGCGCCGCCGGTCGCGATTGGGCGACGCGTAACTGCTGGAAGGAATCGGCCGCGGCCCTCTTCAGTTCGATCGACGCCGAAACCGCATTATGATTTCCGCGCGCGCCCAGATCACCGTCCGCTACGCCGAAACCGACATGATGGGCATCGTCTATCACGCGAATTATCTTCCGTGGTTTGAAGTCGCCCGCACCCAGCTCCTCCGCGAGCAGGGCTTCCCTTACCGTCAGCTCGAGACCGATGGCTATCGCCTTCCCGTCCTCGAAGTCGCCGCCAAATATCGCCGTCCTGCGCTCTACGACGACACCCTCACGATCGTCGCCACCCTTCGCGAAAAACCGCTCTTGCGCATCCGGATCGATTACGAGGTTTTCCGCGGCGACGAACTTTTGGCCACCGGCCAGAGCGCCCATGCGTTCTGTGATCTCACGGGGCGTCCCACCCGGCCACCCGCAGCGTTCGTCGCGCGGATGAACGCACTCTTTACGTAACGGGTCCTGCCTCCGCCGCATATTCCGCGAGCACCGTCGCGTCCGTCTCCGTCGCCTCCGCTCCCGCCAGCAGGGCCCGTCCGCCGAGGCGATACACCGCCCACACCGCATGCGCGCGCACCAACGCCACATCATGGGCGCGCGCCAACTCGACCAATCGCGGCAACAACGCGGTATCACCCGAATTCCCCGCCACCACGCAGGCGTTGCGCAACAGCCCGCCCAGCTTCACGCGCTTGATAGCCGTCCGCCGAAATACCTCCGCGAACCGCACCGGCGTCAGCGCCAAAATTTCCCGCAAGTCCAGTTCCGCAATGTCCCCCCGCACCGACAGCAGCATCTTCCGCCCTTCCTGCGCAAAGCGGTTCCACGGACACACCTCGAGACAAACATCACAGCCATAGATTCGTTGTCCGATCCCCGCCCGCAGTTCACGCGGAATGACTCCCTTGTTCTCAATCGTCTGATACGACACGCACCGGCGCGCATCCACCACACCCGGTTTCACAAAGGCGTCCGTCGGGCACGCGTCGAGGCACCGCGTGCATTTTCCACACAACAGCCCGACCTCACCCGCCTGCTTCGTGTCGAGATTCTCCACTTTTTTCCGAATCGGTGCGTCCGCCACGAACTCCACCTTGGTCAGAATCGCCGCCAGCAACAGCCAGTTCCCGTGTCGCCGGGAAATGAGCATAGCATTCTTACCGACAAATCCAATTCCCGCCCGCGCCGCCCACCCCCGCTCCAGTACCGGCCCCGTATCGACATAGTAACGATAGTCCCTTTCGCCCATCCCATAAAGCTCCTGCATGATTCGCCCGGCCGCGATTAACCCCAGCTTCACCGTGTCGTGGTAATCCTCGTTCAACGCATAGCGGGCCCACGTCGGTCGCCCCGCCCTCTCGCCCACACCCAAGCCCTGCGTGGGAGCCGCCACGCCTGCGTCGCGTTGACCACCCTCCGCATAACTGATCCCCAGCATGATCACCGAGCGCGCGCCCGGCAGCACGAGCTGCGGATCGATCCGTTTGTCCGCCGTGCGCTCCATCCAACCCATCTCCCCGTGCAGGCCCGCGTCCAGCCAGGCCCGTAAGCCATCGTCGTAGCCGCTCGCTAGGGTCGCAAACCGCACTTCGTCGAAACCCGCTTCGCCCAACCGCCGCCGCAATTCCTCCTGCCGCGGATCCATCAGCGTTGACCTCGCGCCCGCAGAAAATCCACCGCGTCTCGCCTCCACGCCCGCATCACGTGGCCCGCAATATCCATCAGCGGTCGCGAATCCGTGAGGATCACCGTACCGGACTGCCGGTAGATCGACTCGCGCTGCGCGAACAGCGTGCGGATGCGCTCCTCGGGATTTTCAGCCACCAGCAGCGGTCGGTTCTGCTGCCGTGAGGTCCGCGCGAGAATCGTCTCCACCGACGCATGCAGACACACCACCACACCTCGGCTCTGCAACATCCCGAGCATCCCGGGCTGCACCACAAGCCCTCCGCCGCACGACACCACCGTCCGCTCCCCCGTATGCCCGCCCTCGATAAACGCCCGCTCCATCGCACGAAACGCCGCTTCCCCTTCTTGCGCGAAGATCTCCGGGATGGTTTTTTTCTGCTGCCGCTCGATCTCGTGATCGCTGTCGACCATGTGAAAGCCGAGCTTGTGCGCCACGGCTCGGCCCACGGTGCTCTTGCCCGTGCCCATGAATCCAACGATGTAGAGATTGACGTCCGTTGCATTCATCACGTGCCCTCAGACGAAACGCACCGCCCGCCACCTTGCCAAACACCAAAATCCCTATGACAGGCCCACGCCCCAATGTTGCGTTCGCGAGCGATAACACCGCCGGTCTTTGCCCCGCAGCGCTCGCCGCCCTCACCGCCGCCAACTCCGACTGCGTCCCCAGCTATGGCGACGATCATCACACCGCCCGCACCAAAAAACTCTTCGCCGAACTCTTCGAGACCGACTGCGACGTCTTCCTCGTCTTCAACGGCACCGCCGCCAACGCCCTCGCGCTCTCTTCAATCTGTCAGCGCCATCACAGCATTTTATGTCACGCGCACGCCCACATCGAAACCGACGAGTGCGCTGCGCCCGAATTTTTCACCGGCGGCAGCAAACTCCTCTCGATCGACTCGCCAGACGCCAAGCTGCGCCCCGCCGATCTCGCGCCCGCACTCCAGCGGGGGCACGGCGTCCATTTCCCCAAACCGCGCGCGCTCTCGCTCACCCAATCAACCGAACTCGGGACCCTCTATACGCCCGCCGAACTTCGCGCTTTGACCGACTGGGCGCACGCCCACGATCTCGCGGTTCACCTCGACGGCGCTCGTTTCTCGAACGCTGCCGCCGCCCTCCACGAGCGCGGCGGTCACTCACCGGCCGATCTCACGTGGCGAGTCGGCATCGATGTCTTGTGTTTCGGCGGCACAAAAAACGGCCTCCTCAACACGGAGGCC
Organism: Opitutus sp. GAS368; assembly: GCA_945874455.1. Lineage (GTDB taxonomy): Bacteria > Verrucomicrobiota > Verrucomicrobiia > Opitutales > Opitutaceae > GAS368. The sequence goes on from CAMCHO010000028.1 coordinate 24,122, forward strand.
ATCGTATTTTTTAACCGCGATCTCGCCCGCGAGTTTGCCTACCGCGTGAAACAAACCGGCCAGCTCGCGTCGAAAATGCGTTTCGCCGCCGCCCAATGGAATGCGATCCTCAGCGACGGTGCGTGGCGTCGTCACGCCGCCCACGCCAACCACCAAGCACGGAAACTCTCCGCCGCCCTCACTGCGCTCGGTTGCCCACTCGTCACCCCCACAGAAGCGAACGGCGTCTTCGTCGAATTCGCCCCTGCCACCGTCGCCGCGCTCGAGGCCCGCGGCTGGCATTTCTACAAATTCGTCGGCGCACATGGCTACCGCCTCATGTGCTCGTGGGAAACAGCCGACACCGACATCGCGGCCTTTCTGACGGACGCCCGCGCCGCCCTCGGAAAATAAAAAAAGCCCTCGTCTCGCGCCGAGGGCTTTGCTTAAAGTTCGTCTGAATCTCGCGCGGGTTGTAGTCGCGAGGTCACTTCACCCCAGGTGCCGCCGCCGGCGCCGCGGGCATCGTCGGCATCGCCGCTGCGCCCGCCTTGATCTCGAGCAACTCGACATCGAAGACCAGCGTCGACCCCGGAGGAATCGCGCCCTTGCTGCCGTCATCGCCATAGGCGAGGTGGGGCGGCACGTAGAGCTTGATCTTACCGCCCTTGTTCACCTTTTGCAGCCCCTCGGTCCAACCGGGGATCACGCCCTCCAGCGGGAATTCCGCCGGCTCGCCGCGCTGCACCGAGCTGTCAAACACGGTGCCATCGACCAACGTGCCGGTGTAGTGCACCTTCACCGTGTCGGCCGCCTTCGGGAAGGCTCCCTCGCCAGGCTTCACGATCTCGTAACGAAGTCCGCTGGGCAGCTCGACCACGTTTTTGTTTTCCTTGAGCTTGGCAAAATAAGCAGTCGCAGCGGCGAGACTCTTCGTCTTCGCCTTCGTAGAAAACGCGGCTTGCTTCTTCTGCATGAATTCATCCATCAGCGGCCCGATCTTCTCGAGATCAAAGGGGGTGTCCTTACCCGCCGCCGCGATCGAAATGCCCTTCACAAACGCGGCGATCTCCGCCGGCGTGAACTCAAGCTCGGTGAGCCCGACGCGCTTGCCGACGAACCAGCCGAACTCTTCGACAATCTGGGCCTCCGTAAACGCGGGCGCGGCCGGGGCGGCGGCCGGAGCCGCAGGTGCCGGCGTGATTCCGGGAACCGTATTTTTTTTGTCTTCTGCGCGAACGGCGGTGAGGCCGAGCGCGAGCAAGGTAATCGTGGCGGTAGTTTTCAGTTTCATGCAATGAGTTTGGGACGGCGTAGTGTCACGGCGCAGGGTGCTTTGTGCCGTAAAAGTCGTCGGATGTGCCAGCGCACATCTCCGAAAGCAACCAATTACTCCCCGCTTGTCTCGCCGACCCGCCAGCGCCATTTATTTCCGCTCTAAAAATGCATCCCGATCAATTCTGGACCAGCTTGGACGGCCAAATCCTCACCGTCAAAAACAAGGACGAACGCTCGGTCACCCTTACGCTGGGCTTCTGGCCACGCAACCCCGCCGAATTCGAGGCCCTCCAGGCGCACGTCGCGAGCCTGCGTTTCACCGAGCGCAGCTCTCTGGCCCGCATCGGCCTCGAGATGCTCGTCACCGGCACTCCTCACGTGGCCGGCAACCGCATCGAGCTCGAAGCCGACGCCTTCATCTACGACGACAGTTTCCCCAACGCCACCTACTGGAAAAAACTCCTCCGCGTCGGTTCCCCCGTCGGCCGCCTCTTCCACGCGCCGGCCGCAGCCAAGCTGACGAGCATGGAAATCTGGGACGCCATTAAGCACAATGATCTCAAGCTCCCCAACACGATCAGCATCGACAGCCGCGGCAGCGTGTTCCTCACGCCTCATCAGGTAAGCTACACGCTCAACCCCAAGCTCAGCCGCCTCAGCTTCGAACGGGTGGTCAGCGGCTTGGCCGGCCGCAGTTTTCTCGACAAGGTCCAGGTCCGCCACGAAGCCTCCCCTCTTTCCATCAGCCCCCGCTCAGGCATCCTCACAAGTTGCTCCATGTATCTGAAGGAGCACTTCGTCGTCCTCAACCCCGGCCCCGGCAACTTCGGCATTCACACCAGCGCCGTCCTCCTCGATCCCATCAAGACGTTCGGCACGAATGTCATGCTCGAAATCTACAACACGGGCGACCAACCCGTCGTCAACCCCGTCGTGTCCGTGGACATCTATCGCGCCCCCGCGAGTATCGATGCTGAAATCAAGACCTTGGCGAAGAAGCGCCAACGCCTCCTCGCCACCTCCGCTAGCCTCTACCAGTGCCTCGACCACAACCCACCGCGCGATACCGGTGAGGCCAAACCCAAGACTAAGATCACCGTCCGCGGCCAAAGCGGCGCCATAGAAAACCGCTCCGTCGTCGTCCGCTCCAACGATGATCTCCGCAAATTTCTCGAGGCCGACGCTTGCCCGATCGGCAGCCGCACCCTCATTCAGGCACTCGACGCCGCACCCGCCGATGCCGACACGCTCATCACCGACGTCTTCCCAGACCTGCTCGAACACATCGAACTCGTCACCCGCCTCGGCGACCTGAAGCTGAAGCGGATCGTCTTTCGCAAACCCTCCCGCACCCACGGCTATTTCTTTTCGAGCAACGCCCATGCGCGCCTCGATATGTTCGATCAACTCGGCCTCAAGGTCTACTGGCACGACGAGCTCAGCAAGGACCTCTACCAGCACGTCTACAAAAAAGAACACGGCTTTTTCGTCCGCGAGGAGATGGCCCGCAAATTTCAAGAGTCCACCATCCTCGCTTTTTACGGCTCCGCCCACGGTCTCGACGCCGCCGACACCGCCCGCATCTCCGCGCTGGTGGACAAACTCACGAGCTTCATCGGCTCCAACCTCGGCGTCCTCACCGGCGGCGGCGGCGGCGTCATGCGCCTCGCCACCGATCAGGCGCGTAACAACGGGGCCCTGACCGGCGCCTGCTTCCTCGAGCTCGAAGCCCAGCCCCCGGAGCTCGGTGTTGATTTCTTCAACACCTTCCAAGAGTCCTCCCGCCACTTCCGCCAAAAATGGTTCGAAGCCGCCGATTTCTGCATCTTCAACGTCGGCGGCGTCGGTACCCTCGAGGAAGTCGGCATCGAGCTCTGCAACCTGAAACTCGGCATCCGCCCGCGCGTGCCCTACGTCTTCTTCAACGCCAAATTCTGGGGCGACCTCCGCAAGCAGATCAACGAGATGATCCGCAGCAAGCGCGCCCCCGCGTGGATCGCCGATTACATCCTCTTCACCGACGACCCCGACGAGGTCGTAGCTTTCTACCGGAAGAAACTTCAGGTACTCTAAGCACTCACGGCGCGACTCCCGCCATCTTTCCTGCCGACGGGCACTGCGTTCGGGCGATGTCCCTTCCCTACGAACGTGATTTCACCGCTCGCAAAACCACCGCACCCCGCTCAAGTCCGCACCATGACTCTCCACGAACCGCCACATCGCTGCCTTCCCTCGTCTCGGTCGTCCCGGTTCGCGGGGCTCGCGGCGGGCGGTCACACCCCGGTTTCTATTTCCGGTGCATAACGAAATTACCGCGGCTCACCTTCTTGTGCTCGCCATGTCGCATCCTTCCCGCGAACCCCGCTGCTGGCAATCGCGGCACTTTTCCTGAGCGCCACCTCCCGCCGTCTCTCTCACTCATGCCGTCCGCTTCCACCACACTTCCTCGCTCCCTCCTCCTCGTCGGCTCCGGCGGACGCGAACACGCCCTCGTCCGCGCGCTCCTCGCCTCACCCGCGCAACCCCGCGTGCTCTGCGCACCCGGCAACGCCGGCATCGCCCTCGAAACGACCTGCGTCCCCGTCGCCGCCGATGATGTCCCCGGCCTCGTCGCCCTCGCTCAGCGCGAAAAAATCGACTTCGTCGTCGTCGGCCCCGAAGTCCCGCTCTCCCTCGGCCTCGCCGATCGCCTGCACGCAATCGGCATTCCCGTTTACGGACCCAAAGCCGACGGTGCGCGTTTGGAAGCGTCCAAAATTTTCACGAAACAGATTCTCCTCCAGCACCGCATTCCGACCGCCCCCGCCGCGTTCTTCAGCGAAGTCGCCCCCGCCCTCGCCTATCTCCGCACGCGCTCAATCCCCATCGTCATCAAAGCCGACGGTCTCGCCGCTGGTAAAGGTGTCATCGTCGCCCAATCGCTTCCCGAAGCCGAAGCTGCCGTGCGCGATATGCTCGACGGTGGTAAATTCGGCTCCGCTGGCCACCAACTCCTCATCGAGGACTGCCTCTTCGGCGAAGAAACGTCCATCCTCGTCGTCGTCTCGGGACGCGACTACGTGATCCTCCCAACCTCCCAAGACCACAAACGCGTCGGCGATGGAGACACCGGTCCCAACACCGGCGGCATGGGCACCTACTCCCCCGCCGAGGTCGTCACGCCCACCCTCCTCACCCGGATCGAAAACGAAATTGTCCGTCCTTCCGTCAACGCGATCGCCGCCGAATGTATCAGCTTTTGTGGCACGCTCTTCATCGGCATCATGCTCACGCCTGCCGGCCCGAGCGTGATCGAATACAACACCCGCTTCGGCGATCCTGAGACGCAGGTCGTCCTCCCTCGTCTCGCCACCGATCTACTCACCCTCCTCTGGGCCGCCGCCCATGGCCAGCTCGCCGCGCTCGGTCCGCTCGCCGTAAAACCCGACTACGCCCTGTGCGTCGTCATCGCCGCCCGCGGTTATCCCGACGCGTATCCGAAAGGCGATGTCATCACGTTCCCCGCACCCGCCGCGCTCCCGCCTGCGACCACCGTCTACCACGCCGGCACCACCCAGAACTCCACGGGCCAAATCGTCACGAACGGCGGCCGCGTCCTCGGCGTCACCGCCCTCGCTCCCACGCTCCGCGCCGCCGCCGATCGCGCCTACGCCGCCTGCGACGCGATCCAGTGCGCCTCCAAATATTTCCGCCGCGACATCGGTGCCCGTCAGCTGAACCGCCGATGAAAACACCTCCCACTCACCGCCTCAATTCTCGCCCCTGCGCCTCCGCCTCCGCCTCTTTCTCTTTCCTCTTTCTCTTAATCTTTCTCCCGGTCGCCGCCGCCGCCCCCACCGCCTCCACCCCGCCCGCTGCGCCTTTCACTCGCGACCTCGGTGAGGGCCTCGTCTATCACCGTATCACGACCCTCCCTGCCGATCTACCCACCGCCGAAGCCGCCCGCAAACAGCCCTGCGTCCTCGATCTCCGTTTCGTCCGCGGTGACGCCGCCGCCGGCACCGCACTCGATGCGTGGCTAAAATTCCGCGCAACCTCGCGCACCCCCGTCTTGCTCCTCATTAATGCCGAAACCGCCGCGCCCGTCCTCGCTCCCCTCGCGGCGCGTCTTCCCGCGCCTGGCCTCGTCGTCATCGGAACCGCCTCACCCGGCCTCACGCCCGACCTTGCCCTCAAACTCGCTCCCGCCGAAGAGCGTCTCGCCTACGACGCACTCGCCGCCGGCGCTACCGTCGAGTCCGTACTCAACGACAGCCCGGAAAAAATCCGCGACGACGAAGCGCAGCTCGCCAAAGAACACCGCGCCCGACCCACCCCCGCTCCCCCCCTTTCCGACGACCCACCCGATGACCCTCCGTCGACTAAGCCCACCCCGCCTGTCGCGCCGCCCATCGACTCCGCCCTCCAACGCGCCGTACACCTGCACCGCGCGTTAAAAGCCCTGAAAAAGCTCTGAGCCCGTCGCCTCCGCCCCGAAGCTCAGACCCGTTCGCGCGCACCGCGCCACACCCCGCACTCCGGCTTTGCTTTTCCCTAAAAACCGTGTCCTTTCGAAGTCTGTTTCCATGAGCAAGCCCGGAATTATCATCGTCGTTTGCACGGCCAACATCTGCCGCAGCCCCATGGCCGCCGCCCTCTTGCAGCACGCTCTCGCAGCCCAACCCGAGCCCCTGCGTTCGTTCAAGATCATCTCCGCGGGCGTCGCCGCCCGCGCTGGAGATCACGTCTCCGAAAACTCCGTCATCGCCCTCAAAAAAGTCGGCCTCGATATCTCGAAACACACGAGCCGCCCGCTGACCCAAAAAATGATCGACGAGGCTTCGCTCATTTTGGGCATGACCGAATCCCACCGCGCAATGATTCAGCTCCAAGCCGAACCGCCACCGAAAAACCTCTTCCTCTTCCGCGAGTTAATGCCCCCACGCGGAGACAAACAGATCGGCGATCCTTTCGGCGGCCCACTCAAACTCTACGAATCCACCCGCGACGAAATGGTGGAGGCCATCCCCAGCCTCGTAGAATTCATCAAGACGCACCTCGCCAAGTAGCCCGCTATGGCGAAGGTTTCCCATTTGATGCGGTGGACTGTTCGTGGTCCTCACCGCGTTTTTTATTTGGGGCACGGTGCAACGACCGCCGCCCAAAATGGCGCCGCGCTGACGCAGAAAATCTTTGCGTCCGGCCCGAGTTGTCGGCCCCTTAGCCCTTCCTTTTAACGCCACGTTCGCCGCCTATTATGCTCAACGCCACTCCGCTCCCGTCCCTCGATCCTGAGATTTTCTCGGCCATCTCCGCCGAGTTCGCCCGCCAACAGAGCCACATCGAGCTCATCGCCTCCGAAAATTTCACCAACCCCGCCGTCATGCAGGCACAGGGCAGCGTGCTCACCAACAAATACGCCGAGGGCTACCCCGCCCGCCGTTGGTATGGCGGTTGCGAACACGTCGATAAAGTCGAGGTCATCGCCATCGAGCGCGCCAAAAAACTCTTCGGCGCCGAATACGCCAACGTCCAGCCCCACTCCGGCTCCCAAGCCAATGCCGCCGTCTACTCCGCTGTCCTCGTCCCCGGCGACAAACTCCTCGGCATGAACCTCAGCCACGGCGGTCACCTCACGCACGGCAACCCCGCGAATTTCTCCGGAAAACTATATCAATTTGTTCAATACGGCGTCCGCGAGGACAACGGCCTCATCGATTACGATGAGCTCGCCGCCGTCGCCCTGCGCGAGAAACCAAAGATGATCACAGTCGGCGCCAGTGCCTACTCCCGCATCATCGATTTTGCCCGCATGGGCGAGATCGCCCGCTCCGTCGGCGCCTATCTCTTCGCCGACATCGCGCACATCGCCGGCCTCGTCGCTGCGGGCGTCCACCCGTCACCCGTCCCGCATGCCGACTTCGTGACGACCACCACGCACAAGACCCTCCGCGGCCCACGTGGCGGACTCATTCTCTCGAAAGCGATTCACGCCAAGGCCCTCGACTCCGCGGTTTTCCCCGGCAATCAGGGCGGACCACTCATGCACGTCATCGCCGCGAAGGCCGTGTGTTTCGGCGAATGCCTCAAGCCCGAGTTCAAGACCTACGCCGAGCAGGTCGTGAAAAACAGCCGAGCCTTCGCCGCCGCCTTTATCTCCCGCGGCTACAAGATCGCCTCTGGCGGCACCGACAACCACCTCTTCCTCGTCGACCTGCGCACCAAGTTCCCCGAGCTCACGGCGAAAGTTGCCCAAGAGACGCTCGATCGCGCCCATATCACCTGTAATAAAAACACGGTCCCCTTCGAGACGCGTTCGCCCTTCCAAGCCTCCGGTATCCGCCTCGGCACTCCCGCGATCACCACCCGTGGGTTCGTCGAGTCTGAGATGGAAGAAATCGCCGCCTGTATCGATACCGTGCTCGCCGCCGCCGCGACTCCCGGTGAGGCCGACGCTCTCGCCGCCGTCAAACACCGCGTCGCCGCGATCACCGCGCGTCACCCGTTGCCCTACGTGCTCTGAGCCACTTACCAGCGAACGTCCAAGCCGTGCCTCACCGCACGGCTTTTTTATTTTTGCTCCTGCTAACGGGCGCGTCGGCGGGTTGCGGATACAAACTATTTTCTCCGGATTTCCGGCGGCGTTCAGAATACCCCTCGTAAATCTCGGCCGTGGTTATCGCCTGCGCGACACCGCACCCGGCTCCTCGAAGGCAAGCTAATCGGCAACGGTCTTCGCGAGAACACAGGCAGCTTCCTGCCTGCGCACCATCGGAGCGCACCGCATCAGCTCGATCGCGCGTTTCTCTCTTTCCTCAGCGTCTCCTCACGAACTTCCAATTGCGCCTTGGCGTCGCGTTGCCCACCGTCTTTGTTTCTCCGCCTCACTCCGTTTCGCCGCCTCCCGCTCCCCTGTGTCCACCACCATCGCCGCACCCTCCGCTTCGCCCGCACCGGCTCCTGCACGCAAGCTCTCCCTCGGCGTCATCTTTCTCACGCTCTACATCGATCTGATCGGCTTCTCCATCATCTTCCCGCTCGGGCCTGAACTCCTCACCCACTACCTCGGCCTCGAGGGTCATAGCGGCGTCCTCGGCTGGCTCCTGTCCCAACTCGACGCCATCGCCCGTGCACTGGGCAAAGACAGTAATTTCGCCGCCGTCCTGTTCGGTGGCGTCATCAGCTCTGTTTTTTCCATCCTCCAATTCATCTTCGCACCGTTTTGGGGCGGGCTCAGTGACCGCCTCGGCCGCCGCGGTGTACTCCGCTGGACCGTCGCCGGCACCGCCCTCGGCTATCTCGTGTGGATGCTCAGCGGCTCGTTCTGGATGTTTCTCCTCTCGCGGCTCGTGAGCGGGGCGTTTAGCGGCAACCTCTCCGTCGCCACCGCAGCGGTCGCCGACGTCACCTCGCGCACCGAGCGCTCCAAAGCCATGGGCCTCGTCGGCGCCGCCTTCGGCCTCGGCCTCGTCACCGGTCCGACGATCGGCGCCTTCACCGCCCACATCAATCTCCTCCACGATTACCCGCACCTCGCCCGCTTCGGAGTGAACCCTTTCACCGTTCCAGCGCTCATCGCCTTCGGGCTGTGTCTCGTGAACTTGATTTGGATTTCCCTGCGCTTCACCGAGACCCTCACCGCGACCACCCGCGCCGAGGCCCATGAGCCGCGGACAAAAAATCCACTCCGCGCCATTCTCCTGCTCGACGATCCCGCGATGCGTCGCGCCAACGCCGTCGCGTTTATCTTCTCCCTCGCCTTCGTCACCATGGAGACGTCACTCACCTTTCTCGCCGCTGAACGCTTCGGCTATACCGCGCGTCAAAACGGCTACCTCCTCGGTTTTCTCGGCCTCTGCGCCATCGTCACCCAGGGCTGGCTCGTGCGAAAACTTCTCAAGACGCAGCCCGAAACCAAGGTCCTCTCGACCGGTCTGCTCGCATCCGCCCTCGGTCTCGTGGTCATCGGCTTCGCGCTGCAACCCTGGTTGCTCTACGTCGGTCTCGCGCTGCTCGCGCTCGGTTCCGGCCTCGTAAATCCCGCCAGCACCGGCCTCATTTCCCTGTATGCCTCCGCCGCCGAACAGGGGCGCATCCTCGGGATCTTCCGCTCCCTCGGTTCGCTCTCGCGGGCCATCACTCCGATTCTGGCCGGCACGGCATTTTGGATGTTCGGCTCCCGCGCACTCTTCGTCTCGGCCGCCATCTTGTCCGCCGTCGCCTGGGCCCTCAGCAAGCGTCTCCCCCAACCAGTGAAGTAATCATGAAGCGCTCCCTTCTGTTGCTCGCCGCGTGCACCGCGTTGCTGCTCCTCGAAGGCTGCGCTTCCTTTGACTCACTGCCGTCGCCGTTTCGCCGCACGCCACCGCGCCCCGGCCGCACCTCCCTCGGCTCGCAACTCGTCATCGTCCCCACCAAGGCCATCGGCAACGTCCTCATCGTCGAGGCGAAGGGGGACCGCTTTGGCCCGTATCACTTTCTTGTCGACACCGGTTCCTCGGTCACCCTCGTCACGCCCGCACTCGCCAAACGCCACGCCTCCAAAGACGCCCCGCCCGCCGACGCCCCGCGCGTCCGCGTCCTTTCGGCCGATGGCCAAACCGCTGAACTGGCCCCCACCACGCTGCGCCAACTCGAACTCGGCCAAGCCCGCTTCGACGAGGTCTTCGCGCTCGTCTACGACTGCACCGCGCTCTCCGCTCACCTGGGCGTGAAGATCGATGGCATCCTCGGCTTCCCACTTTTCCGCGAAACCCTACTGACGCTCGATTACCCCCGCTCCCGCGTGCTGCTCCAATCAACCCGCAGCCTCGCGGCCATCCCCGGCACCGCCATCCCCCTCCACGACGCGAGCAAGACCCCACTCATCTCGGTCCGCCTCGGCGATCGCACGTTTGTCGCCCTCATCGACTCCGGCAGCGACGCACCGCTGAGTCTCAACCCCATCGGCCTCAATCCCCCTTTTGCCTCGGCTCCCCGCGCGGGCGCCACCGTCGGCACGCTCACGGGCGAACGCCCCCAGCACATCGGCCGCCTCGCCGAAACACTCACCATTGGCGACCACCGCCTCGCCCGCCCCATCGTCGACCTCACCGACGAACTCTCTGCCCTCGGCGGCGGGATTCTCAAAAACTTCTCCGTCACCTTCGACCAGGAACGCGATCGCGTTTATTTTCATCGCGACACCCACGACACCATCGTCGCTCCACCCCGTCGCAGCGCAGGCGTAAGTTTCAACAAAACCCCCGCTTACTGGCGCATCGCCGGAG
>CAMCHO010000029.1 GCA_945874455.1 Opitutus sp. GAS368
CCGGCGAATCTTCGATCCGGACGTCAATGACCCGCGATCCCATCGCGAGTCGGAGCAGACTCTTCCCCGCATCGACCGGCTGCACAGAGCGCACGATGCCCTCAACCGTGACGCGCTGGTAGTGATAGCGCCCAAAATAGAGGTCGTCGAATTGGGCCCGAATGCCCGGCGGCAACTCCCGGCGACCCAGCAGGCGAAACGTCGAATCGTCGAGCCCCGGGAGATAGAGACCAAGACGGGTTTTGCTCGTCAGTTCGATCTCGTCGCCGACGGCCGGAGGCGGCGTCCGTGCCGGCAGGCGAAAGAACGTGGTGGAAGTATCATCCTGCAGGAAGACAGCCGAAGGACTTTCGACAAACACGACGACCCCGCGCAGTCGCGCCGCGATGCCGCTCGCCGCCTCCGCGGGCGTGAGCGCGCGGACCTCGATGGCTGTGGTGAGGACGCGGTCCTGGGCGTGCAGCGCGCCGGGGAGCGCGAGGAGGACGAACAGCGCGCAGACGTGGAAGCGGGACGGAAACATCGGGAAGAGAGCAGCGTTCGAAGCAGGCCGGACTTCAGTCCGCCTTGCGAGGCCGTTACGGGGTCCGAAAGGCGGACTGAAGCCCTCCCTCCTCTACCCGAACAACGCCGCAATGGGTTTCCCGCCGTCGGTGATCGGCACGGGGCGCGAGGCGTTGACGAGGTCCTTCGCGGGATTGATGCCGAGGGCGGCGTAGACCGTGGCGTGGAAATCAGGCACGGAGACCGAGTGCTCAACCGGTTTTCCGGCCAGTGCGTCGGTCACGCCGTAAGCCCCGCGATGGCGCAGTCCGCCGCCGGCGAGTACGAGACTGAACGCCGACGATTGGTGTCCGCGACCGCCACCACTGTCGAATTGCCCCGGGCGACCAAACTCCGTGCCCATCACAATGAGCGTTTTGTCGAGCAGCCGTTTTTCCTGAAGATCAGAAATCAACGCGGAGAGCGCGTTGTCGAGCTCGCGAATGAGGATGTGCTGGTTGAGCTGGCCAGCGTTGTGGGTGTCCCAGCCGGCGCCGTTGATGAAATTCAGATTGTGCGAGACCTCGATGAAGCGGACGCCGGCCTGCACCAACCGACGCGCGAGGAGGCAGCGCTGGCCGAACTCGCCGCCGTAGCGTTGGCGGACCGACGCGGTCTCCTCGCCGAGTTTGAAGTGACGCATGAATCCAGGGCCAGCGAGGCGGAGGGCTTCGCGTTGCACTTCGGCGTAATCGGTCAACACCGCGTCGTCAGCCGCGCGTTGTTGCAAGGGCGCGAGGAGGCGTTGCCGGCCGGCCACGCGCGCCGGATCGATGCCCTCGGGCGGCATGAACCCAGCGGGGCCGGACTCGGTGTCGACGAGGTAAATGTAGCCATGTTTCGCTCCCAAGAATCCGGGGCCGCGACTCACGCTCGGGTAGCCAATAAGCAGATACGGGGGCAACTCGCTGCTCACGGCGCCGCGTTCGTGCGCGATGATCGAGCCCATCGACGGATAAATCGTGCTCCCGCTCACGGGCCGGCCGGTGTGGACGTAGTTGGTCGCGAGGGCGTGCTCGATCCCGAGCGTGTGGTTCACGGTGCGCACGGCGGTCACGTGCTCGGCAAGACGGGCGGTTTGCGCCAAATGCTCGGTGTAGCGCACGCCCGGCACAGCGGTGTCGATCAGGTCGTAATCCGTGCCCGGGAGCGACGGCGCGGACTTGGAGTTGCCGCGTTTTTTCGGATCGAAGGTATCGATCTGCGACATACCGCCCCCGAGCCAAATAAAAATGCAGTGCTCCGCTTTTCCGCGCGGCGCGGAGACGACGGTGCTCGGAGAAGCCGCGGCGGGAGACGAGGAGGCTCCGAACGCTCGGGGGAGCGTGGTGGCGGCGGTGGCGAGGGCGGCGGACTGGGCGAGGAAGGTACGACGATTCATGGGGTGAGGGCGAAAACAGCCGGAGTTTTTAACCACGGGTAACACGGATAAACACGGATAAAACTAAGGCACCGGAGATTCGGATTCGCGTAGCTTCGCGTGATCCGTGGTCAAGTGTTCTCATAGAATATGCGTCCACTCGGGCGCGTTAACGAGGGCCCACGTGACGTCTTCGAGTCGGCGACGCCAGTCCGGCTCGAGGCGGGACGTCGCCGGATCGCCGCGGCGGGCATCCGCTTCCTCTGCGAGACGCCACGAATTGGCTTCGCTCTTCATATGGTTGGACCACGCGACATATTTCGGGCGGACGCGGGGCGGCGTGGGCGCCGCGCCGGATGAGGCGGCGAACGCAGGAGCGACGCGTTTGTCGTAACCGGGACGGAGGAGGTCCGTGTAGATCTTGCGCTCCATCGCGGTGGGAGTCCGCGTGAACATGCGGAGGAACAGACGCTCCACGAGTGCGTCGAGCGATTGGCTTTCGAGCGCGAGACGCGTGAGGCCGTGATCGTCGCTGAGGCGCGTGAGCCACGTGGTCATCGTGCCGTTGGAGAGGAGCGCGGGCTGGAGGACGTTGGCGGCGACCTCGCGCACGCCGCTGCTCGCGTCGGGGCGGGCACCGCGCCACCCGAAGACCTCCAGCACCTCGGCGACCGCTTGGATGCGCGGTAACATAAGGCTTGGGCGGTCGCGCTCGTTCGACGTCGAGGCGAGCATCCATGCGCGGCTCGCACGTCCGAGGTCGAGCGCGTTTTCGATCGTGCGCACACTGTCGATATCGAGGTTCACGGGCTCGACGGCGAACGGTTTTCCGGTCGCGACAAAAAGCGAATCGACGAATTGCTCGGCCGCGATGCGCCGCGGCGCGGGTGCGGTGAACAGCGGGCCGGTCGCGGCGAGCGAGCGATCGGTCGAGCGCTGGTAGGCGTGGGAGTTCAGGATGACGCGGGCGAGGGCTTTGGAATCGTAGCCGGAGCGGACCAACTCGCGCGCGAGCCAGCGGAGCAACTCGGGGTGCGACGGCTGGCTCTTTTCCCAATCGCCCACGGTCTCGACGAGGCCTCGATCCATGAAGCGTTGCCAGATGCGGTTGGCCATGACTTGGGCGAATCGCTCGTTCTGCGGTGCGGTCACGAGCGCAGCGAGGCGGTCGCGCGGATCGCCGGGGCGTTCGGCGAGCGGGGCGGCACCACCCTCGTCGCAGAATTCCGCGAACGACCACGCGGGCGCCACCGCCGTGCCGGCCGGCAGCGTGGACTCGATGAGCGGTTCGCGTCCGCCGAGCCGGAGGTGATCCATGGCGACCGTGCTCGTGACCGGCAGCTTGATGGCTTTCGCGCCGAGCATCGCGGCGAGCTGCATGAGGTCTTGCTGCTTCGACGCGTGCGTCGGTGCGTCGTGACAACGCGCACACTTCATTTCCACTCCGAGAAACGCCGAGCTGACAATGATGCCCTTGGCGGCCATCGGGACGTCATTTTGCGAGGCGACGCTGAACCCGGCGGGTCCGCCGAAGCGCTCGCTGCCCTCTTGGCGGATGAGTTCGGTGACGAAGAGATCGAGCGGCTTGTTGTCGAGGAGCGATTCATAGATCCACCAGCGAAACGGGCCCGTGTTGTTGAGCGTGGGATTGATGAGATTCGGATTCTCCGCGAGCACATCGAGCCAATAGGGCATCCACTGGTCGGCCCAGCGCGGATCAGCGAGGAGCCGGTCGATCGTGGCGGTGCGGCGCGAAATGGCCGGCAGCGCGCGGAAGGCCGCGATCTCGGACTCGCTCGGCACGACGCCCGCGGTATCGAGGGTGACGCGACGGAGAAACGTGAGGTCGTCGGTGAGCGGCGTGAGCGCGAAACTCGTGACCGGAAAAGCGGGCCACGCCGCGCCTTCCTTAATCCACGTCTTGAGAACGTCGATTTCCTTCGTCGGCAACGGATCGCCCTTCGCGGGCATCACTTCCTCGGAGTCCGTGCTGGTGATGCGCTGGATGATCGGGCTCGTCTCCGGGTGGCCGGCGATGAGCGCCGGACCATCGACCTTACCTCCCTTGAGCGCGGCCGCGAGGGAGTCGAGGCGCAGACCGCCTTTGACCTTCGCACCTTGGTGGCAGCTGAAGCAGCGCGTCTCGAGAATGGGCTTCACGTCGCGATAGAAATCGACGCTGCCTTTTTTCAACGGCGCGTATTCCGCCGCGACGGTGGCGATGCGGTCGGCGATGAAATGGTCGATGACGTTCGTCGCCGGGAAGCCGGCGCGGAGCGACGGCACCGCGACCTCGGGCGTGGACGCGAGCCACGCGTTGGCCGCCGCGCGACGCGACGCCCAATACGCAGAAGACTCAGCGCGCTTCGCGGCGCGGGCCGCGGTGTTGACGGTGGCGAGGTGCGCGCGGCGCTCCGCCTCGTAGGCGGCCCAGCCCGCATCGGTGTAGGGGACGGTGCGCTCGCTAGGCGAGAGCAGCCACCACGCCGTGCTGCCGGCCGGCGAAAACGCGACGATGGTTTCGCCCAGTTCGGGGCGGAAGGGTTTTTTCCCCTTGGGCTCGATGCCGCCGATCACGGTTTCAAGAACGACGGTGACGGGCGCTCCGGTGAATTCGAACGCGCCCCACTCCTCCCGATTGCCGGGCGTGGCGAAGCGGAATTCGGGGCCGAGGTTAAGATAGGTTTCCTGCGGCTCGACGGGGAGCTCGCCAGCGTTGCCGACGGCGAAGGCGGCGGGCTGGGCAAAGGGTGTTTCGAGGATTTTCTTCCCGTCGATCAACAGCCGCGCCGTGCCGCGCGAGCGTAGGAGCAGCCGATGTTTCCCTGCGGGCAAGCGCACCTCCGCCGTCGCGCGGAAGAGGGTGGGAAACGCCCGATCAGCCCGCACGCCGGTCGCTACATATTTTTGCGGCAACTCGAAAAATCCGAACACCTCGTCGGTAAACGTCTCCGCGATCTTCGTTTCTCCGGGCCAAGGGGCCGTGGCGATTGGGCCGGCAGTAGGTTCGCGAAGCTCCACGTGCACGCCTGCCGGTGCGCCAAAAGCTGACACGCCAAGCGTCAGCGCGAAGGCCACACAGAGTAAAAGGCTAGTAACACGAGGGGACGACATGAGCAGGGTTGTGCCGATGAGAATGTGGAACGCGCGCGTTTACACGCTCAACGGCATCCCACTTTCGTGCAGCGATACCCGCTATCCTGAATAAATCGCACCCGAATAATCAAGGAATGAGTCACCGAGGACACCGCGCCGCCGCAAAGAGCACAGGCAGACAAGGTGTTTGGCGCCGCGTCCTCCGTGGCGGAGCTCCCGAGATTTGGGTGGCAAAAAAGTCTGCTCGCACGCGCGCTCGATGGAGGCGTCGCACCGTTTTCCCCTGACGTCGCCCTCGCTCTTCGATTCGCTGCGACCGTCCGACTTCCCTCCCCATCATGAAATCCTCTCCTACCCTGCGGTTGCTCTCCGCTCTCCTGTTCGCGCCGGCCTTGCACGCCGAAAAAATCGTCCTCGTCGCCGGCGGCACCGAAGATCGCATCGGTCTTCCCGCCTTGCAGACAAAATTAAAAGAGCCGTTCGGTGTGGATTTCGACCGGGCGGGAAATCTCTTCATCGTCGAAATGGCCGCGGGTAACCGCCTGCTGCGCGTCGACGCGCAGGGCACGCTCACCCATGTCGCCGGCCTGCCCACCGCCGGCGACACCGGCGACGGCGGCGCAGCGCTCTCCGCGCAGTTCAACGGCCCACACAACCTCGCCGTTCTGCCCAACGGTAACGTCCTCATCTCCGATACGTGGAACGGCCGCGTGCGCCAGGTTGACGTCACCTCCGCTCGCGTTTCGACGCTGCCCGGCTACGGTGTGCCCGCGAAGCAAGGGAAGGCCAGCGGCCCCTATTGCATCGCCCTCGATTTCACCGGCACGCAGCTCTTCATCGCCGATTTGCGCCGTGTGCAGGCGCTCGATCTCAAAACGGGGAAACTCCGCCTTATCGCCGGAAATGGTGAAAAAGGCGTCCCCGTCGACGGCGCCCGCGCCACCGACGCGCCGCTCGTCGACCCGCGCGCCGCGGCCGCAGATCGGCGCGGCAATGTCTACATCCTCGAGCGCAACGGCCACGCCCTGCGTGTGGTCACGCCCGATGGAAAAATCCGCACCGTCGTCAATGCCTCGGGAGCAAAAGGCGCAACCGGCGACGGCGGCGACGCCTTGCTCGCCACAATGAGCGGCCCGAAACACCTCTGCATCGACCTCGACGACAACGTCCTCATTGCCGACGCCGAAAACCATCTCATCCGCAAATACGTGCCCGCCACGGGGAAAATTCTCCGCGTCGCCGGCACCGGGAAAAAAGGCACCGCCGGCGTCGGTGGCCCGCCCGAGCAATGCGAACTTGCCCGACCCCACGGGGTGACCGTGCGCGCCGACGGCACGCTGTTCATCACCGACAGTTACAATGATCGGATACTGAAGATCGTGCGGTGAGCTGATTCAATGCTCCGTCGTGGCATGGGCTTTCCAGCCCATGGCTCGGGGATCATTTTCGAGCGTCCCTTCCTCCCGGCAAAACCCTCACGGGCCGGAAAGCCCGTGCCACTTCGATCCTCCGTCGTGGCATGGGCTTTCCAGCCCATGGCTCGGGGATCATTTTCGAGCGTCCCTTCCTCCCAGCAAAACCCTCACGGGCTGGAAAGCCCGTGCCACTTCAATCCTCCGTCGTGGCATGGGCTTTCCAGCCCATGGCTCGGGGATCATTTTCGGCGTCCCTTCCTCCCGGCAAAACCCTCACGGGCTGGAAAGCCCGTGCCACTTCGATCCTCCAAGTCAGCGACGAGGCGCGCTTCCTCGCTCGCCCACACCCACGGCCAGTCGCGCAAACCCGCTTTCGTCGGATTCTCCCACACGTACCGCACCGCATGGGCGAAATCCGCCGCGTCCCGGATCACGTGGTCGTAGGGCTCGGCCTTCCAGAACGCCCCCGACCGCCCCAGCAGCCGGTTTGCCGCCCGCGCGGAATACCCCTTCCACGATTGAATGACGTCCGGGAGCGTCTGCGGTGCGAGCGGGCGCACCACTGCATGGACGTGGTTGGGCATCACGCACCACGCCGCGAGCAGGTGACGCTCGCCGTCGAAATACCGCAGCGCATCGGCCATAAGCGATGCGATCTCCGGCTGGCGCAACCAACACGTACCGTGACCCGCGTCGAGCTGACACTCGATCTTCTCGGCGAAGAGTGCGCGGAGGCGTTCTTCGTGCGCTGGAGTCAGTGTGCCCTTAGCCGACTGCTCTGCCACGAGAGCGGCCCGCTCCTCGCGCCACGCCATGACGACGGCTTGAGGTAAAGAATCGGCGAGCCGGAAAACAACCGCATAGGTCGCGCCGTCGAGCGTCCAGTGCGGAAGATTGGCTCCCTGCCGAATCTGCACGTCATGTGAAAGCAGCGATTTTTCCACCGCAGAAAAATGACCTGCGCGAGGAATCCCGTGAAGGAAAAACGCCACACCGTGGCTTTTTCCGTCGTGGCATGGGCTTTCCAGCCCATGAGCCCAGTTTCCGTCCTCCGTCGTGGCATGGGCTTTCCAGCCCATGAGTCCGGTTTCCATCTTCCGTCGTGGCATGGGCTTTCCAGCCCATGAGTCCGGTCTCCATCCTCCGTCGTGGCATGGGCTTTCCAGCCCATGGCTCGGGGATCATTTTCGAGCCTTCCTCCCCCCAGCAAAGCCATCACGGGCCGAAAAAACCGCGCCACTTCAATCCCATGATCGAGCCGCAGGTAAAGCGGCAGGTAGTCGGCCTCGCGCAGCAGCACGGGCAGGATAAAATAACCGGGGTCGTCTCGGCGAGAAAGGTTGCGCCCGCGCGAGGCCGGGTGGGTCAAGCTACGAGGCGGTCAGCGCGCCGCCCGGAAGCGATCAATGCTGGGCCCCGTTTCCGCCCTGCTCCACGTTCGGAGTTCCGCCTTTCGCGGTTCCGACCCTGCTCGTAACCGCCCGTGACGGACTTAAGGGCGGAACTTCGAACCCAAAATCATCTTCGCGATCCGGCCCGAAATTATGCCCACCCTGCCGCCTCACTTTTCGCCATCATCCTTCGTGTGCGTTTTGTAGAAGGCGGCACGCACGGGGGCGGGCATCGGGGAATCCGCGCCACGCACACTGCGCCAGATGATTTCGTTGAGCTGGATATCGTCCGCTTTGTCGGGTTCGGAAAAATCCATCTTCCGCGATTCGCGTTCGCCCCAGGCGAGCTTGGCATTGAGCTCGTTTACATTCACCTGCGCGGGACGGGCGGTGTAAGGCGTCGGATCGGACCGGTCGCCAAAACAGGCCCACATCGGCATCGCCGCGGCGTCGAACTGCGACATCGGCTGCAGGCCTAAAATCAACTCCATCGTGCGGAGCATACTCGTCGTCGAATACAGCGTGGAATCCACGGTGCGGCGCTTCGTCCAGGAACTGATCACGAAGCCGGGCATGCGGTGCGCGTCCACGTGGTCGGGTCCATTTTGCGCGTCGTCCTCGAGGACGAAAATCGCCGTGTCGGCCCAGAATTTAGATTTACTCACGGCTTCGACGATGCGGCCGAGGGCCTCATCATTGTCAGCGACCATCGCCGTCGGGGTGGGTTTGCCGGCCACCGTGCCCACCGTGTGATCGTTCCCGAGACGGAGCACCTGCAAGCGCGGCATGCCGCCTTCGCGCTCGAAGCGACGGATCTCCGAAGCGAACCGCTCGGCACGCTTGGTATCGGGATAGTCCATGTCCCACGCGCGATAGAGCGGGTCGATGTGGCCGACGAGAATCGGCAGCGAAGGCGCGGACAGGTCCGGGCCGGTTTTAGGCGTGGAGCAATATTCGCCGTAGCTGCGGTAGCTCACGCCGGCCTCGGCCGCACGGTTCCAAAGATAGCCGTTGGCGGGCGTCGCGATCGGGAATCGCCCCTCGGAGGGGTAGTCGTATTTTTTCTTCGCGTTGTGCCCGTAGCTCAACGGCCAGTGGCGTTCGACGAAGTCCGTCGCATAGGCACCCATGCTCCACTCGTGGCCATCGGCGCTCACCTCACCATCGGCGTAGAGATTGTCGAGCAGCACAAATTCGCGGGCGAGCGCGTGGGCGTTGGGCGTGACCTTTTCCGGAAAGATACACAGCCGAGAATCACCTTTGCCCTCGAGCATGTCGCCGAAAACTTGGTCGTAGGTCCGATTTTCCCGGATGATGTAGATCACATTTTTAATCGGCGAAGGATCGCCGACCGTGGCCGGGACCGGGCTGCCGGCGGGCCGAGCCGCCAAACCGCGCGGCGACGCAGCGGCATCGAGGGGGCTGCACGTGTAGGCTGTCTTCGACCAGGCACCGAATTGCTCGGCGCGTTTTTTCGCCACCGGCAAGGCGATCAAGGCGACCGTGCCCTGAAAGAGTCCACCAATGTATTCCTGCAAATTGCGGGGCGCCGGCGACCCGGGAAACGGGCCGCGCGGATTGGCCGCGGAGGTCGTGCCCTTGCCGTTGGCGACGAAGAGCGTCTGGCCATCCGCTGACACCCGCACGCTGGTGGGAAACCAACCGACAGGGATGAAACCGAGCGACTTCGCCTTACCTGTTTTTTCCACGTCAAAGATGGCGACGTTATTGTTGGTCGCGTTGGCTACGAAGAGGAGTTCGCCGTCGGGGGAGAGCGCGAGGCTGTTGGGCATCGAGCCGGGCGGGGAATTGGGAAAGAGCGACGCGGTGAGTTTTTCGCCGACGCGTCCGGTGGCGGTGTCGACGATGCTGACCGTATTGTGATTCGCCTCCGCGACAAACAAGCGCCCGTCCGGCGCGAGGAGCATCTCGTTCGGGTGCGAACCGACCGGCCACCGCGCCGTCTCGGCCCCCGTCGCCGCATCGAGGACCACCACGGCGTTCGCGCCCCAGAGGCTCACGTAGACGCGACCCTTTTTCTCGTCGACGACGCAGGTGTAGGGAAAGGGCGCGAGACTGGCCGCGGCGGGCGCGACGCGCGCCTCGTCGTGCACCATGGTGCTGCCGCCCTGAGGCGGGGCGAGTTGCTGCGTCCAGAGCGCGCGACCATCCGAAGTGGAGATTTTTTCAACGCGCTGGCCCCAAGTCTCCGCGACGTAGAGCGCTTGGCCGTCGGCCGAGGCCGCTAGGCCCGCCGGCATGCCGCGCTCCTTAGCGTCACGCAGGCGTAGTTCGCGATGCTCGGAGAGGTAACCCTCCTTGAAAGCAAAGGCGTGAATCACCTCCGCCGCCGCGCCGCTAATGTAGAGTTGCCGTCCGTCCGGCGACCAGGTGAGCCCATAAAATGTCTCCTCCAACGCAACCTGCGAGACGAGCGCGCCCGTCTTGGCATCGAGGATACGGACCTCGTGTTGACCCCAACCGCTGTGCAGGACGGCGGCAAACGCACCGGCTGGGTGCAGCGCGATGTTCACCGGAAAATCGCCCACCACAGTGTGCTTTCCCACCGGACGCAGCGACCACTGGTTGGGCAACAGCACCGAGCCGTCACGCTGGAGGCCCGGAAACGTCACGGGAGACTTCGTCGCCGCGTAAGCTGCAGGAAAAAACAGCGCCGCGATCGCGAACGCACGTGTCAGAGAGATTCTCATACCCGCCACCGTGGGCGTGATTTCTCGGGGCGGCGAGCACGCGCTCGCCAAAACAGCCGTCGGCGTGTTACGCGCCGGTTAAATCGTCAGTCCCGCTTGATCTCGATCAACTCGATCTCGAACACGAGCGCGGCATTGCGGCCGATCTTCGGCGGTTGCCCGCGCGTGCCGTAAGCCAGCTCCGCCGGAATCACGACCAGACGTTTTTCGCCCAGTTTCATGAGAGGCAACACTTGATCCCAGCCTTGGATCACCTGCTCGCGCGCTACGCGAAAGGTAAAGGCTTTGTCCTTTTCGGTGGCTTGGTCGAAGACGGTGCCGTTGAGCAGACGGCCCACGTAGAGCACCGCCACCTTGTCACCGGCCTTCGGCATATCGCCACTGCCCGGCTGAAGGATAATATAGCGGATGCCGGTATTGGTCTTCTTGGCCTCGGGCCAGGATTTCTCCACAAATGCGAGCTCTTCGGGCGACAGTTTTTCCCGCTGGGCGTAGACGGCGAGCGGCATCAGCACAGATAACAGACCCAGACAGAGGAGGAGTTTGATCACAGATTTCACAGATAACACGGATAAGGCTTTTGCTATCCGTGCCATCCGTGTAATCGGTGGTCAAAGAGTTTCTCCATGACCAAACCCATCGTCGTGATCGTTTGCCCCAAGGAATTTCGTTTCACCGACACCGCCGCGACGGTCGAAACGCCGTTCCTCACGGACGTCGCCGACCTACGCACCGTGTGGTTGGATTTCAACGCACCGATACCCGAGGAGGTGCTCGCCGCCCACGCCATTATCCTCTGGCACGGCCCCAAGCTTGAGGCCCCCATCCTCGCGCGGATGAAACACTGCCGCGCAATCATCCGCAACGGCGTGGGCTTCGACACCGTCGACATCGCCGCTGCCGCGCAGGCCGGAATCGCGGTCTGCAACGTACCCGACTACGGCACCGAGGAAGTCGCCGACCACGCTATCGCCCTCACCCTCGCGCTCTACCGCCAACTCTTCCCACTCGATGCGGAGGCCAAACGCCTCGGTTGGAAAATCGAAACCGCCGCCAAGATGCGCCGCCTGAGCACGCAGACCTTCGGCATTCTCGGCCTGGGCCGCATCGGCACCGCCGCCGCCCTGCGCGCAAAGGCGATGGGCTTTCGCACGATCTTTTTCGATCCCTACGTGCCGAGCGGCACGCACAAAGCCATCGGCGTGGAGCGCGTCAGCTCCCTCGAAGAACTGCTGCGCCACGCCGATACGCTCTCCGTCCATTGCCCGCTCACCGCCGAGACGCGCGGCATCATCGGCGCGCAGGAAATTGCGCTGATGACACCCGGCTCCTACGTCGTGAACACCGCTCGCGGCGACATCGTGCAAAAAGCCCCCGTCTTCGCCGCGCTGCGCAGCGGCCACCTTGCTGGCGCCGGCCTCGATGTCGTCGAATCCGAGCCCCTCCGCACTGCCGAGGAAGCCGCCACGCCCAACCTGATCGTCACTTGCCACGCCGCGTTTTGCTCCCCGGAGGGCATGATCGAAATGCGCAGTACCTCAGCGAAAATCGCCCGCGCGGCCGTGCTCGGTGAAGCGGTGTGGAACCGGGTGAATTGAAGTGCTTCGCCCGAGAATTGAGCACCCACCGCAGCAGCGACTTTCCCTAGCTCCATCCGTGGCCAAAGTGCGGCGCTCCGCGGACGCGGTGGGGTGGGCATAAAAAAGCGTAGGCCTTGCGGCCCACGCTGGAAAACTGTCGTCGAAAACACGGGCGGGAAAGCCCTTGCCACGACGTCAGCACACACTCAGCGCCTCAGCGCCGACCGCGGAAGCGGTTGAAGCTGCCTTTGTGGCGGATCTGCCCGGGCAGACTGCCACGACCGCGCTGCTGTTGCGGTTCCTCGGTGCGCGCGACGAAGGCGCGATACGGGAAGCCTTCGAGGCGGAGCTCAGGAATCTTCGCGCCGATGAAGCGCTGGATGTCGCGGATGTCGTTCGCGTTTTCCGGAGTCACGAGCGTAAACGCGTCGCCGACGGCCTGCGCCCGGCCGGTGCGGCCGATGCGGTGAACGTAATCCTCGGGCTTTTCCGGGACATCGTAATTGATGACGTGAGAGACGCCGGCGACGTCGATACCGCGGGCGGCGATGTCCGTCGCGACCATCACTTCATATTTGCCACTCTTGAATCCGGCGAGCGCCTCAATGCGCTGATTCTGCGAACGGTTCGCGTGGAGGACGGCGACGGAGTGGTTGGCGGATTTGAGCCGGCGCGCGATTTTGTCGGCGCCGTGCTTCGTGCGGGAGAATACCAACACGCTGTCGAAATCGGTCTTAGCGAGGAGCGCCTCGAGCAGTTCGAATTTCTGATCGGCGGCTACAGGATAGAGCGCGTGGTTGACGGACGCGGTGACGGAGCGGGCAACGCCACACTCGACGCGCGCCGGATTCCGGAGTGCAAACGAGGCGACCGCCGCGATCTCCGGAGGAACCGTGGCAGAGAAAAACAGTGTCTGGCGCTCCTTCGGGCAGCGCGCGATGATATCTTTGACGACCGGGAGAAACCCCATGTCGAGCATCCGGTCCACCTCATCAAGGATGAGAATAGTGATATCACGGAGGCTGATTTCGCCGGTTTTGAGGTAGTCCACTAGGCGGCCGGGCGTGGCGACGATGATGTCGACGCCGCGCTTCAGGTCGGAGCGTTGGGCACCATAACCGACGCCACCGAAGACGGCGACGGTGCGGATATCGGTGAAGCGGGCGAAATCGCGAAACGCGGTTTCGACCTGCGCGGCGAGCTCGCGCGTGGGTTCCAGGACGAGCACGCGGGCGCGCCCGTGCTGGCCGAGGCGGGTGAGGACGGGCAGCGCGAAGGCCGCCGTCTTACCGGTACCGGTCTGGGCGGAAGCAATGAGATCGCCGCCACCAAGGACGACGGGGATCGCGCGCAACTGAATGGGCGTGGGATCGGTGTAACCGGCGGCTTGGACGCCGCGAAGGACATTTTCGGACAGATTGAGAGCTTTAAAGGCCATGACTTATTTCGTGGTGCCATTCTGGGCGCAGCGAAGAATCCAAAAGGACATTCGTTGCTGAGTGCGGACGCTAAGGTGCCGCGGGATTCTTCGCTGCGCTCAGAATGACAAACCGAAGAGAGCGCGGCGTGGAAAAAGAAAAAGGGACGGGCCCCAAAGGAGCTCCGTCCCTCGAAAATTCAGTTCGTGAGAACGAATCGATTAGTAACGGCGCTCGCCGCGATCGCGATCGCCACCGCGACCACCGCCGCCGCCGCCGCCGAAGCCGCGACCACCGCCGCCGCCGCCGCCGAAGCCGCGACCGCCGCCGCCGCCACCGAAGCCGCCGCCGCCGGAACGCTCTTCCTTCGGACGGGCTTCATTGACGGTGAGTTGGCGACCACCGAGATCGGTGCCGTTAAGCTTTTCAGCCGCGGACTTGGCTTCGTCGCCAGTGCCCATGGTGACGAACGCGAAGCCACGGGGGCGACCGGTCATCTTGTCCATCGCGACGTAAACGTCGGTGACGGCGCCGAATTGACCGAAGGCCGAACGGAGTTCGTCTTCAGTGGTCTTAAAGGACAGATTGCCGACGTATAGTTTGGAGTTGCTCATGTGATGTCTCGTAGATCCTTCGTCCTGCTACCAGTCCGTTCCCAACTTGGGTTTCGAAATCATCACTTAAGCCAAACGCTCAGCCAACGACTCACCAGATACTGTCGCCTAACGCTATCTCTAACGATCGAGGCGCTAGGACACACGGTGCGCCGGCCATAGCAAGCGAATTCTCAGATGCGGGAATTTGCGGTGCCGGACGACAACCCCGCCGACACCGAGGCTCAGATCGAATACTTCGACCTCACGTCCTCGGGGATCGGCGTCGCCCGGCCGGTCGCCAACGTCACCAGCACGTAATCACAAAAGCCGTCGCACACGCGCTTGCCCGTCGGATTCTTCTCAATCTCAAAGGCCACGCGGCAACCGGTTTCGGAAAAATGCTCGATCCAGCAACGCACGGTCATCCGGTCGCCCCAGCCCAGCGGGCGTTTGTAATGGATGTTGGCCGTCGTCATCCACCAGCCCAACCCACGGGACGCGAACGCCTGCATCGACATACCGTAATTTTTTTCCATCTGTTCGAACCGCGCCGCCAACACGTAATCGAGATAACGCGTCGAGTGCACGTGCTGGTAAAGGTCGATGTCATCGGGGCGGACCGACAACTCGGTTTCGAACTTGGAAAATACGTTCATGCAACATTCCGTTCGCGGCGGCCGCAGCCTAGCCAAAAAAACCGTCGATTTCCCGCCGATCCCGCTTGGTCGGCCGCCCGCTGCCCGGTTCGCGCGCCGAGGCCTGCTGCACGCTGCGCTCGCGAAGCTTCTCGAACTCTTCCGGTGGGGTCAGATCGACGCAGAAATCCGGTAACAGCTTGGCGCCCACCCGCGAGCGGGGCACGCCCACCACGCGCAACGTCCGCGTAAACAAGCCCAGCTTTACCGTCACGACTTCACCAGCCTGCACTTCGCGCGCCGGCTTGGCCACGCGTTCGTTGATCTCCACGCTGCCGGCCCGGCAGGCCTCGGTCGCGAGCGGCCGGGTCTTGAACACGCGCATCGCCCAGAGCCATTTATCGAGGCGGGCGGCAGAGCGGTCGGCTTCAGAAGGTGAGGTCACGCGGGAAAAATGAAAACGACCTCAAATCTGGCGGAGACGCACGGCCAGCGGCAAATCCGTTTCTCACGGAATCGCATTCAGATTTATTTCCCACGGCGGAAATCCGCGCTCAACCAATCGTCGAGCAGCGCTTTCTCGTGACGAAGCGGATCATCGCGAAATCCCATCGTGAGTTTCATCAGGAAGGCCATGTCGCGCAGCTCGCGTTTTCCTGCTTTCACCACGGTTCCGTCAACGTTCGTCAGTCGAAACACCAGCGAGAAGCGGGGAGGATAGATGTCCTTCACGATGCGCACATCGCCCCACTGCCCGCCGCGCCACGGTTCAAACTCTCCCGCCAAATCCACTTCCGTGATCGTGAGGGAGAGCTTCTGACCCGGCAGGAGACCCCGCACGCCGCGGGTGGTGAGATACTCCTTCAGCGTTTCCAACGTGGCGTCCCGTCCTTGGTCGGAGCCCATGTAACTGTCGCGGACGTCGATAAATTTCTCGGGCTCGAAAAACACGACTTCAACGCAGGAGGGTCCTTTGACGGTGTCGAGCGCCGAGACGGTCCCGGCACCCACCGACGCCAGCGCAGACAAAAACAGTATTCGGATCGTTTTCATAGGAGGGACTGTGACGAACGATAGCACAGGAATGTTCCCGGGCGAGCGCCGGAGCGATTCAGCGCATCGCCGCCGCGATTGTCACGACGACATACTTGCTCGTCGGCGTGTTGCTCTTCGCCGCGACACTGCCGATCGGCACGAGGACGTTCGCCTCGGGAAAATACGTCGCCACGCAGCCGCGCGGGATGCGATACGGCGCCACCATAAACGAGCGCGCTACCCGCTCCACGCCACCAAACCGATTCGTCAGATCAACCAACTGGCCCTGCATCAGACCCGCCGTGCGAATATCTTCCTCGTGCATGAACACCACCCGCCGCCCGCCAAAGACGCCGCGATAGCGATCATCGAGACCATAGACCGTCGTGTTAAACTGATCGTGCGTGCGGATCGTCATCATCACGAATTCGCCCGCCGCCAGCGCGCGGCGCGGAATCGGCGCGACCGTGAAATTCGCGCGCTTCGTCGGCGTCCGCCACTCACGGGCGTCCCGGGGCGCATTGGGCAAATAGAAAACACCCTCGCGGATGCGCCGATTGTAATCCGCGAACCCCGGGACCACCCGGGCAATGCGGTCGCGGATGAGATCGTAATTGCCCGCGAACGTTGGCCAAGAGGGCCGCTCTTTGACCCGCTCTTTTAACTCAGCCGCGAGGCCCGAGGGCGGATCAGAGATCGGCCCTGCTCCGAACACCGCCATCGCGATCCCGCAGACGATCGCCACTTCACTCCGCAATTCCGCCGCCGCCGGGACGAGCCGCCCGCGCGAGGAATTGATCACGCCCATCGAATCTTCCACCGTCACAAATTGCTCGCCACTCCCCTGCACGTCGCGCTCGGTGCGACCGAGACAGGGCAAAATTAACGCCGTGCGACCTGTGACGAGGTGCGAGCGGTTGAGCTTGGTCGCCACGTGTGCCGTCAAGGCGCACTTCCGCAGCGCCGCGGCGGTAAACTCGGTGTCCGGCGTGGCCGAGAGAAAGTTTCCACCCATCGCGACCAGCACCTGCACGCGACCGGCGTGCATCGCCTGGATCGCATCGACCGTATCGAGCCCGTGGGTACGGGGAGACTTCAGGCCAAACTCCGCGTCGAGCCGGTCGAGCCACCAGTCGGGCATTTTCTCAAAAATCCCCATCGTGCGATCGCCTTGCACATTCGAGTGACCGCGTACGGGACACACCCCGGCCCCCGGCCGCCCCAGGTCGCCGCGCAACAGGAGAAGGTTTACGATGGTCTGAATCGTCTCCACCGCATTCGGCTGCTGCGTCAGACCCATGGCCCAACAACAGATCGTCGTCCGCGATTTCATCGCGATCTGCGCCGCCGCGCGAATCTCCTCCCGCGCCACGCCGCTCGCCGACACAACCTCGTCCCACGAGGTGGCCCGCAAATCGGCCACGAGCGCGTCGTAACCGTGGGTGTGGGCACGGATAAACGCGTGATCAAACACTCCGCCGGGCACGGCGCCCGCCTCCTCCACGGCGAGCATTTCCTTCATGATGCCCTTGAACAACGGGAGATCTCCGCCGATGCGGGGCTGCAGCCAAAGATCCGCGAGCCGCGCGCCGTCGCCGAGGAGCGTCGAAAACGCCTTCAGTGGATTCAAGAAATCCTGCGGGTTCTTAAACCGCTCCGTCCCGACCTCGGGCAGCGGATTCACCGACACAATCTTCGCTCCGCGTGCCTTGGCGGCTTCGAGCGCAGTCAACATGCGCGGGTGATTCGTGCCGGGATTTTGGCCGATCACAAAAATCGCCTCGGCCTTTTCGAAGTCCTCCAGTTTCACGGTGCCTTTGCCGATCCCGATGGTCTCGCCGAGCGCGACGCCGCTCGATTCGTGGCACATGTTGGAGCAGTCCGGTAAATTATTCGTCCCCAATTGCCGCGCGAAGAGTTGCCACAGAAACGCCGCCTCATTGCTCGTCCGGCCCGAGGTGTAAAACGCCGCCGCATCCGGCGTCGGCAGCGCCCGCAGTGCGTCCGCGATGAGCGCAAACGCATCGTCCCACGAGATCGCCTCGTAGTGGCTCGCACCCGCGCGCAGCACCATCGGCGCCGTCAAACGCCCCTGCGCGTTCAGCCAGTGGTCGCTCTGCGCTGCGAGCTCGGCCACCGTATGCTGCGCGAAAAATTCCGCCGTGATCCGCCGCGGAGTCGCCTCGTCGGCCACGGCCTTTACACCGTTTTCGCAAAACTCAAACGTGTGCCGGTCGCCATCCGGGCTCGGCCACGCGCAACTCTGGCAGTCGAAGCCGTCCTTCTGGTTCACCTCGAGCAGCAGTTTCGCGCCGCGCACCGCGCCCATTGCACCCAACGTGAGGCCCGTGGTGACGGCGACCGCTTGCAGTCCTCCAGCCGCTCCGCTCGGCACACCGAGCTTGATGTCGGCGACTTCGACGGGCGGTTGCGCAGCGGGCACGGCGGGCGGGATCATGGCGGCGACGTTGGTGGGTGCCGAGCGTTATTCAACTCTGCGCCGCTCGCCACCATCCATCCAAGCTCGCGCCCAGTCCTCACCGCTGGATCCGCGCGGAGCCACCGTGCGCGAACGCCCGCACTTGTTCCGCCGTCGCCATGGTGGTGTCGCCGGGAAAGGTCGTGAGGAGCGCGCCGTGGGCCCAACCGAGATTGACCGCGTCCTGCGGCGATTCGCCGCCGAGCAGCCCGTAGAAAAAGCCCGCCGCATAACCATCGCCGCCGCCCACGCGGTCAACGACATCGAGTTCGCAGGTCGGCGAGACATAGGTCGCACCATCGATCCACGCGACCGCACCCCAAGAGTGGCGGTTGGTCGAGTGCACTTCGCGCAACGTCGTCGCAACAATCTTAATATGCGGGTGCTTCTTGATGACATTTCCCATCATGCTGAAAAACGCGCTCGGATCCAATTTGGACTTCGCCGCGACCGCCGGCCCGGGGATGCCGAGGCCAAGCTGCAGATCCTCTTCGTTGCCGACGAGCACATCGACGTGGCGGATGATGCGATCGAGCACCGCGACCGCACGCTCGGGGCCGCCGGCGATATTCCAGAGCTTGGCGCGGTAGTTGAGATCAAAGGACGTGATCGCCCCCGCCGCCTTCGCCGCCTGCATGGCTTCGATAATTACCTCGGCCGTGGTCGTGGAGAGCGCCGCGAAAATCCCGCCGCTATGAAACCAGCGCACCCCGCCCGCGAAAATTTCCTGCCAATTGAAATCACCCGGCTTGAGCTGCGCCGCCGCTTCGTTGCTGCGGTTATAGAAAACCACGGGCGCCCGCAGGCCCTGGCCGCGGTCGCTGTAAACGGTGGCCATATTGGGCCCGTGCACGCCGTCATGCTGGAAGTGTTTGTAGAACGCCGTGACTCCCATGGCGCGGACCCGTTCCGCAATCAAATGACCGATGGGATAATCGACCATCGCGGAGGCGACGCCGGTCTTGAGGCGAAAACAGTCGGCCAGATTTCCCGCGACATTGAATTCTCCCCCGCTCACGTGGATGTCGCAGTGCGTCGCTTTGCGAAACGGAATGATCCCCGGGTCGAGGCGGTTAACCAAGGCACCGAGTGAAACGAAATCGAGCGCAGCAGCGGGGCGGATGTTCAGGCCATAGTTCATCAGTGGGAGTGGAGTAATGGTTCTAGGGTCTGCGGCCAGACCTTTTATTGTACCCGAGCCGCGGCGCGATTGCATCCTCCGCTTTTCTTTTCCTCGGCCGTGATTATGGTCTGACCGCTGCCGCATGTTCACCAGCTTTCTCCACCTCCTTGCCCGCCGAGCCACCTCCGAGGCCCATCATGACCCGTTTATCAGGGAGGTGGTCGTGCGCGAACGCGACGCCCGCAATCCCCGCGCGGAGCGGGTGATTTTCGTTTGCTGGATACTCATTGCGGTGAAACACGTCGCGATCATTTGGGTCTGCCAACGCTATCCCGTGCCCTTTCACCAGCTCTGGATAAATTTTCCGACGTGGCTGCTCGGCACCCTCGCCACTGGAATTTACTTCTGGCGCATCCGACGCGGCTAGCGGGTGGGCGGGCGCGGCCCGGCGCCCTTTCTGCACACGCCCCCTCCCTGCGGGCATCGGACGTGCCCGCCCTCCGCCGAACCGCATTTTTGTTGTCGGTTTTCTCATTTTCTCTGCACGCTGCCGACCCATGCCCAACGTCCCCGGTCTCCGTTCACCCTATAGCAAAGTCGGCCGCCTCGTCTATTTCGGGCGCATGATCGACAAGATCCGCCTCCACGCGCGCGGTGCCCTCCCCGCCGATTACATCAAGAATCTCGGCAAGGGCTTCGATGCCCGTGCCTGCACGTTTCTCCGCATCGACTACCACGCGCTCACCGCCCACGTCCTTTCCGCCGCGGCCCCTGACGATGCTGCCGCACTTGCTTGGGCCGAAAAGACCGGCGGCGCCCGCAGCGACGAGGACTGCGAAATCTGGTGCGGATTCATGATGAAACGCGGTTGGCGCGATGAAGGGGCCGAGATCCTCGTCAAACGCATTAAGGATAGCGCCCTTGAGGCGGCTCCCATCATGACGATGTTCGATTACCTCGACTTCGACGAGGGCCGCGATCCCGTCACGCCGCGCGCGTGGGAACAGTGAACGGCTCCGTTGATCGGCCCCGCCGCGGCACGCCATGACTCCCGCCGTCGCGAAACGCTTCCGCCTCCTCGCCAGCGCCCTCAGCGTCCTGCTACTGGTCGGGGCGCTCGCGGCAGGTGGGTTCTATTTTCGGATCCGCGCAAGCCTTCCCCGCCTCGATGGCGCCACGACCGTTGCCGGCTTGGGCGCGCCCGTGACCGTCGAACGCGATGCGCAGGGCGTGCCCACGCTCCGCGGCCAGTCCCGCGCCGACGTCTCCCGCGCTCTCGGTTGGCTGCACGCGCAGGAGCGTTTCTTTCAAATGGATCTCCTCCGCCGCAGCTCGGCGGGAGAACTCGCCGAACTCTTCGGCAAGGCCGCCCTCCCCCGCGACCGCGCCACGCGGATGCACGGCTTTCGCAAGCTCGCTCAACGCGTGCTCGCCCAACTCTCTCCCGCCGAGCGCACGCAACTCGACGCCTATACCGCGGGCGTCAACGCCGGTCTCGCGGCACTCGGCGACAAACCTTTCGAATATCTCGTCCTGCGCACCACGCCGCAACCCTGGCGCCCCGAGGACAGTATCCTTGTCGTTTACGCGATGACCCTCGATTTGCAGGACGAAGTCGGCCTGCACGAGCAAACGCTCATGACGCTCCGCGATAAACTTGGCGACGAAGCCGTCGCGTTCTTCGCACCCGCGTTGACCCCCGCCGACGCCGCGCTCGACGGCACCACCGCACCGGTGGCCCCCCTGCCCGGCCCGCAGCTCATCGATCTCCGCAAACGTCCCAAACCCCTTTCGTCGCTCGATCCACGCCTGCCGGTCAACGCACCCTCGGCGTTCCCGGCCTCCGATTTCGCCTCGAGTTTTCCCTTCCCGCCCCGCGATCCCGAGGCCGTCTTGGGTTCCAACGCATTTGCCCTCTCCGGCGCGCACACCGCCAGCGGAGCCGCTCTCATCGCAAACGATCCCCACCTCGACCACGGCGTACCCACTATCTGGTTGCGCGCCTCACTCGAGTGGCCCGGCCCTCCAGTGGTTCCCGGCTCTCCACCCTCCGCGCTCAACGCTCCACTTCATCGGATCACCGGCGTCACCCTGCCCGGAATCTTCGCCGTCGTCATCGGCAGTAACGGCCACATCGCGTGGGGCCTCACCGTCGCCAATGCGGACACCGGCGACCTCATCGTTCTCCAAGTGAATGCCATCTCACCGCGGCTCTACACCGCGCCCGGCCACGACGAACTCCTCGAAATCGAAAAACGCCGCGAAACCATTCTCGTCAAAGATTCCGACGCCGTGACCGCCGACTACGAGTGGACGATCTGGGGCCCCATCGTGACGAAGAACGAAAAAAAACGTCCCGTCATCCATCGCTGGACTGCGCACGAGCCCGCGGCGACGAACTTCACTTTTTTCGGCCTCGAGGACGCCACCACCGTCCCCGCAGCCGTCGCCATCGCCCACCGGTCGGGCATCCCGGCGCAAAATTTCCTCGTCGCCGATCGCGCGGGTGACGTCGCGTGGACGGTCGCCGGCGCCCTTCCCCGGCGCGTCGGCTACGACGGCCGCGTGCCCACCAACTGGGCCTTCGGCGACCGCCGCTGGGAGGGTTTTCTACCGCCGAACGACTACCCCGTCGTCACGACCAAGCCCACGGGAAACCCCACCGAAATCCTCAGTCCGTCCGGGCGACTCTGGTCCGCGAACCAACGCCAGATCGGCGGCCCATCCTTGGCCACCCTCGGTGACGGTGGTTACGCCCGCCCGGCCCGCGCCGCCCAAATCCGCGACGCCCTCACCCCGCTCGAACGGGCCACGCCCAAAGACCTCCTCGCGATCCAACTCGACGACCGCGCGCTCTTCCTCACCGCCTGGCAAAAGCTCCTCGTCGAGGCGCTCACGCCCACCGCCACCGCCGAGAAAAAATCTCGCGCCGAGCTCCGCGGCCTCGTTGAAAACTGGGCAGGCCGCGCCAGCCTCGATTCCGTGAGCTACCGCCTCGTGCGCGATTTTCGCGAGGCCGTTTACCAGCGCATCTTCCCGGCTATTTTTGATCCGTGTATCGACACCGGCCCGGCTTTCAATTGGCGGAAACTGCATTTGGAAAGCGCCCTGTGGACGATGCTGCGTGAAAAACCCGCCCACCTGCTGAACCCCGCGTTCCCGACGTGGGACGCTGTGCTGCTCGCCGCCGCCGACGAAGTCGTCACCGGTATCGAGAAATCCCGCACGCCGCTCGCCCGCGCCACGTGGGGCCAGCAAAACGTCCTCAGCATGCGCCACCCCTTCAGCCACTCCCTGCCCGCCTTTCTCACCAGCTGGCTGAACTTCCCCGCTACCGCGCTGCCCGGCGACCATGACGTGCCCCGCGTGCAAAGCCCCCGGCACGGTGCCAGCATGAGAATGGTGGTCTCGCCCGGCCACGAAGCTGAGGGCCTCTTTCACATGCCCGGTGGCCAAAGCGGCCACCCACTCTCGCCCTTCTACCGCGCGGGCCACGAACGTTGGGAACGCGGCGACCCCGCGCCCTTCCTCCCGGGAAAAACCGCCCACACGCTTACGCTGACGCCGTAAGCACACGTCCGCAACGCAGCGGCGGTTTTCTCATCACCGACGGGACGCCGCCCCTCAAACTGGGCGCTGGGAAAAGCACCTCTCCCCCCGCACCGTCCACCGGCCGATGCGCCCCGCGAGGCCACCCTCCGAGCCGCGCGTGTTTTCAAGCTTCGCCGGCGCACGCTCCATCACCCTCAACACACCTGCCCGCCACCCTGACTGCGTAAACTATCATCTCCCCGATCGTTTCCCCCACTAACGAGGAGAACGGAACGGCGGGTCGCCGCCGTCGCGACAGCGATCCTCCTGTCACCGAACCAGCCCTACGCCACCTCAGAGTAACGACCCGCCCTTCGGCACCCGCACGACGGTCGTGCCCGCGATCTTGTCGTGCCACGACTGGCGATCGGTATCGAAGATCACCCAAATAAAGCCGAGGCCACCCACCATCAACGAGAGGAAGCAGCTCAGGGCGCGCACGGCAGCCGTGGGCCAGTCGATTTCGCGACCATCGAGGCGCACAACTTTTAAGCCGCAGACAATGCCACCAACCGTGGTGCCCTGGGTCTTCCACATCGCGGCGCCGTAGATGGCGAGCACGAGCAACCAGCTAACGAGGCCAAGGTCCATGTGCATCAAGCGCGGGAACACACTGGACGTCAGGCCGGCGATCATCGCTATCACCACGACATCGAGCAGCAGCGCACCCATACGAATCCAAAAACCCGCGCGCGGGAGCGTCGTCGCCGAGATCGCCGCCCGTGACGGAGGCGGCGCGGACGCTGGCGCGGGAGCCGGTGTGTTGGGAACAAAAGCATTCTCGGCTGGGCCGGCGAACACAGGTGGCAGGGTCGCGCTTTTTTCCCGCGTCATCCCGAGCACGATCGTAGTGACAACGGCACCCAGCCCGATCGTGCCAGTGAGTTTAAAGACGAAGTAACCCAGCACGGGCACCGTATAGAGGATCAGCACCATCACGCCGCCGAAAATCACCGCAAGGGCGACGTGGTTGAGCGGCCCGTCACCCCAGACGCGGGTAAGGCGCCGGCCGAGCCAAGCCAAAATCACAACCTTGCCAAAGAGCGTCGCGCACAAAATACCCGCACCAACGAACGGCACGGCGATGAGGCCCCATCCGGTCAACACGAGCAGCGCCGTCAACACCGGCGTGATCAGCGCCGCCAGCAACGCCGCCAACGCGGAGAAACCGGGACGCGTTTCCAGAGTACTGAGACACTGCTCGACGCCGGTGCGGAAAAGTAAGGCGGCGAGCGCGTAAAGAACCAGAAAGGACAAAGCGATCGCCCACGCCCAGCCGAGGTGCGGTCCGATGGCGAGCGGGCGCGCTTTCAAAAAACACTCGCGCAACCACGCGAGGAGCCACGCGGCTCGAGTGGATACAATATTTCTGACCTGACCCGTGACCACCGCCGTCCCGTCGCGCTTGATCGAGCCGGCGATACACATGACGTCGCCGTCGATGCGCGCGTCGGGTCCGAGTTCCAGATCACCGAACACCACGACGACACTCTTTTTGACCGTGCTGTTGACGTAACTATTACCGAATACGGCGACGACGGCCGCACCGACCGGCCCGGTCACACGGTTGTCGCCAAAGACCGATACCACCGCATCGACGACTTCGCCATTGGCTGTCGCCTTGCCAAAGACAGCGACAACGGCCTCGGCTTTTTTATCTTTTTCGAGCAGCGCATCAGAGAATACTGTGACGACCGCCTCGCCCGAAGAGGACTCGGCGACGGGCGGAGCTGCGACGGGCGAGGCGGCCCGTTTTTCCTGGGCGAGCACGGCCAGCGTCAGTGTGAAAAAGAACGCGACGGCGACGCCAACCGAGAGAGAGCGAAGGGAAGGCGTCAGAGCAAGGAGAGCCGGAGAGTGCATGGGAACGGGCGGGTGGAGGTTTAGCAGCTCACGTAGAGCGCGGGGTAGGCGACGGTGTCGAGGCCGAAGCGGTGCTGCCACACTCGAATCAAGGCCCACGTTCCCCGAGACAAGTCCATCGCCGCGTTCGGATGGAAAAAGGTCGGTGGGATTACCCCACGCTCACGCAGAGCGCCGCATAGTAATCGCGTGCGAGACTGGCGCACGTTGCCAAATCCGATTCGCTCACGCCGGCCAGCACGAGCTTGGCCGGATCGCAGGTCCAGTGGCCGCTCTCGCCCGGCAGATCCAAGGCGAAGCGGGCAACGCGAGCACTGCGGCGCACGAGATCCACGATCGACTCCAGCTCGGTGTTCGGATCCTGCCAGCGGGTCCGCAGCCGCCCAAACGTGATCGCGGCAGGGGCAAGTTTGCTACCGAGGGTGACGATGGTCTCGCGATTGAGCGGCATGGGTTCGTGCGATTTTCGCCCGTGGCCCTACTCGGCACCTTTCACCCCCTGCCTAAGGAAAATTTTCCAGACGCGGCTCAAAAATCGATCGCCTTGAGCGCGCCGATCTGGACCTCGAAGCGATCCCCAAAGGGCTTCACCCGCTTGTAGTCCTCCCGCCGCAGCTCATAGGAACGCCCGATGGGCACAAAAATAATCGAGCCCGAGCCGTTGGCCCGAATCTCGGCAAGCTGCGGAGGGTGCTTGGGATCGACGGTCTTGAATTCGATGTGGCCCTCACCCGCGCTCACCTTGATCACGATTTTCTCCCGCAACGGTGACCGCAGCTTGGCCGAAACACTCTCGAGCGCCACCAACACTTTGTTGACGCGCGCGGTCACCAAAAACTTTTCCGGCGGCAGACGATCATTACCCTCTTTCTTGAGCGGCACCTCGTAAGTGATGATCGTTTCGTCCTCTTCAATGACTGTCGCCTTATCCAAGTCCATCAGCTCACCGACCGATTTACGCCGAGAGGGGGCAACGACGCCCGTCGTCGCCTCTTCCTCAATGCGCTCGCCGCGTTTCTCACCTTGTCGACGGTATTTCTTAATCTGACTTTCCGAGGGTTCTTGCCCGTCGATCTTCAGCGGAATGTATTGCTCGGCGTAAGGCTTCGAAGGGTCAAAACGGACCACCACATCACTCCTGGCCTTGCCCTTGCCGTCCTTCTCGATGGCCCTCTGGGTGTAGGCCCAACGGTCCGTATCTTGGGCGAGTTTCATCACCGCGGCCTGCAGCAAGGGCGGCACTGGCTCGCGGGCACTCACCGCGCCGGCTAAAAATAGAATGAGGAGCAAACGTCGCATATTCGCCGGAGACCATGCGCGCTCGCCACGGTTCCGCAAGCCGCGACCTCCCCTCTCAGAAAGCGCCGACGGTTCGGCAAAACTGAAACGACTGGCGCAAAAAAGAGGGCCATCGAACGGCGCTCGGGGTGCCCGACCGAAGCGACTACATCCGACAGATCAGGAGCTCGCGCTCGTAGATCATTTCCTTCGGCAGGTGCGCATGCAGATCGAGGAACAGTTCCTCGTGGCCGAGCACCTCGGCGCGCCACGCCGCGCGGTCGAAGGCCTGCAACGCGTCGAACTTCGCCTGGGGGAAATCCATGCCCGTCCAATCGATGTCCTGATAGCGCGGCACCCAGCCGATGGGCGTCTCTTTCGCGCGGCCACCCGCCTGCACGCGGTCGACGATCCATTTGAGCACCCGCATATTTTCCGAGAAGCCGGGCCAGATGAATTTTCCGTCCGCATCCTTGCGAAACCAATTCACGTGGAAGATCCGCGGCGTCTCGGTGAGCTTGCGCTGCATGCTGATCCAATGGCGGAAATAATCACCCATGTTGTAGCCGCAGAACGGCAACATCGCCATCGGGTCGCGGCGCACCTTGCCGATTGTACCGGCGGCGGCAGCGGTCATTTCCGAACCCATCGTCGCGCCCACATAGACGCCGCACGACCAGTTGAAGGCCTGGTAGACCAACGGCATCGTCGTCGCGCGGCGGCCACCGAAAATAAAGGCACTGATCGGCACGCCAGCGGGATTTTCCCACTCCGCGTCGATGGTCGGACATTGCTTCGCGGGCGCAGTGAACCGCGAGTTCGGATGCGCGGCCTTGGCTCCGGTGGCTTTCGCGATTTCAGGCGTCCAGATTTTCCCCTGCCAATCAGTCGCCGTCGCCGGCGGCTCCGCGGTCATACCTTCCCACCAGACGCCCCCGCCGGGAGTCAGCGCAACATTCGTGAAGATGGTATTCTTCGCGAGCGAGGCCATCGCGTTGGGATTGGTCTGGTTCGACGTGCCGGGGGCGACGCCGAAGAAACCAGCCTCGGGATTGATCGCGCGCAGGCGCCCTTGAGCATCGGGTTTGATCCACGCGATATCGTCGCCGACGGTCCAGACCTTCCAACCTTGTTTTTGAAAATGCGGGGGTGGAATGAGCATGGCGAAGTTCGTCTTACCGCAGGCGCTGGGAAACGCCGCCGCCACGTAGGTCTTCTGCCCCTGCGGATTCTCCACCCCCAAGATGAGCATGTGCTCCGCCATCCAGCCCTCGTCGCGCGCCATCGCCGACGCGATGCGCAACGCAAAGCATTTTTTTCCGAGGAGAGCATTGCCACCGTAGCCGGAACCGTAGCTCCAGATCTCGCGGGACTCCGGGAAGTGCACGATGTATTTTTCTTTGTTAGCCGGCCAAGCGACATCCTGCTGCCCCTGCGCCAACGGCGCACCGACAGAATGGATACACGGCACCACGCGCTTAAAATTCCGGTCGATCAACTCGAAGACTTTTTTACCGATGCGCGCCATAATGCGCATATTGACTACGACGTAGGGGGAATCCGTGAGCTCAACCCCGATCTGCGACATGGGCGACCCGATCGGCCCCATGCTGAACGGCAACACATACATGGTGCGGCCCCGCATACAGCCCGAGAAGAGCCCCTTGAGCGTCTTCCGCATCTCGAACGGATCGACCCAATTATTCGTCGGCCCCGCGGCCTCTTTGGAGAGCGCGCAGATGTAAGTGCGATCCTCGACCCGGGCCACGTCGTTCGGATCAGAGCGGGCGAGATAACAATGGGGCCACTTCTTCTGGTTGAGTTTAATGAACGTGCCGCTGGCCACCATCTGAGCGCACAGGGCATTATACTCGCTCTGCGAGCCATCCACCCAATGGATCGCGTCGGGCTTGCACAGCTCGGCCATTTTTTCGACCCAGCGCAGCAAGTGCTTGTTCGTGCTGAGGGGCGTGGCGGAGTTTTTCTTTGGCATCGGTGAGTGGAAGGTAGCGTGCCGCGACAGCGAGTAAACCGGAAAGCCCGATCCCGCGCGCGGGAAGAAGTTGGTCACGGGCAACCATTAGCCCTTCGCCTTACCGTGAAAACCCGCACCGCTGCCCGCTGAGGAAACTCGGCATCAGCTTCGGAAACACGGTCGGTCGTATCGGGGGAAGTATGCTCGCCCACGCGCTCGATCTGGACACGTTTTCGCTGGGCCGGGGGGCGCACTGAGTGGCGTCGGCCGCATCGTCAGCGCGTACGCAGGCTGGAAGCTCGCGCGAAAACTCGAGGGGTGATTTCCCCCGACCGGCTGCGGCGTGCACAGGCTCGATGCCAAGTGGGGCTCCGCCGCAACCCCAGTGAATCACGGGTGTGCGGGAGGTCGGGCGACAACGGGGCGGCTGTTTTCTGTCGAGGCCGTTGACAGATTTCTCGCAGCGTTAAGAGCTATGATTTTCCCACAGAGTCAGGTTCGGTAAATTGAAACGCCGCTGCTCTGAACTCTGCGGGGGTGGATTGGGTATCTGCGTTTCATTCCGTTACCCCATTCCATTGCCACTTTTCTGGGCCGGTCGCGGGACAATCCATTGGGCGAGGGAAGCTAGGCCGTGGACTCAAGCCCACCCTCCCGCTAAAATTTTCCTTTGACGCCCATTGTCCACAGCGAGCCGAAATCGGCGGCGCTCTGACGCAGGCGGGCGACGGCGGGCGTATTCGGGCCGGAGATTTCCAGTTCGTCCGAGACGTGGTAGAGATTGCGCAGGTTGGCGAAGAACGTGAGGCGGCGGGTGAAGTGATATTCCGCGATCACGTCGGTCACGAGGCGCGTGGCACCCCAGTTGTAGGTCGATGGCTCGATGCCGTTGCCAGTCGCGACGAGGCCACGGCGGGCGCGCCCTCGGTAGTTCCAGTTGACGTGCACCGTGACGCGCTCGCGCGTGAGGCTCGCGCCCCAACTGCCCGTCTTGGGCACATAGCCCGCGAAGTTGGCGTTGGTGTCGCCGAGGGCGCGCTGCACGCTGAGGTTGCCGAAGACCTGCACGCCCCGCGCCCACGGCGGCAGGAACGTGAGCGCCTGCTTGTAGTTCACGGTGATGCCTTCCATGCGCACGGTGCCGGGGAGGTTATATTGCGTCGCCACGTCGAAGTCGCCGTGGGTGTCGGCGTCGAGGCCGTAGAGCGCGAGGAACTCGGGCGTCGCGCGGAACACGGTATTGCCGAAGAAATTCTCAATCTCGCGGCGGAAGGCGCCGGCGGAGAGCTGGCCAACACCGGCGAAATAATACTCGAGTCGGGCGCTGACCGTGCGCGCACTCCACGCCTTGATGCCCACGTTGTTGACCGCGATGCGATTCGCGGGCGACGGGAGTGCCTCTGTATCCGGCAGCGTGATCCCGCCGGAATATTGGCTAAAATCGGGGCGGCCCACCGACGGATAAACCGCAGCGCGGGCGACGAGGTCATCGCGGAGAGTGTAGCTGGCATTGAGGCTGGGGAAGAGCCGCAGGTATTCCTTTTCCGCACTGGCACCGCGGTCGAGATAAGTGAGTTTCGAGACCTCCAGCGCATCGGTCGCGATGAGGAGCGGGCGGCGGTTGGCGCCGAGGATAACTTCACCGCGCGCGTCGCGCTGGAAATTGCGCGCAGGATCGGTGAGCGGACCAGCGGCGGCGATGTTGGTGTGTTCGGCACGCAGGCCAGTGACGAGCTTGAGGCGGTTTTGCAGCAGCGAGAGGTCGGCCCGCAGATAGGCGGAGGAGATGAGTTCGGCGGCGACGTTGGAGAGCCCCACCAGCGAGCGATAACGGGCGTTCGCATTGGGAGCGCCGAACTGCGCGGGGTTCGCTTGGAGGTGCTCGTAAAGACTCGCGTTGGAGAGACCGGGCACGCGGGGAAAGCCGTTTACCTGGCGACGCTCGCCAAAGTCTCCGCGCACAAACGCTACCGCGCCGTCGTCACCCGCGCCCGGCGTGGAACTCGCGACGCCGTCACGCCCGAGAAACGTATAATTGTCGGTGAAGCCACGGCCGTCGCGTCGCGCGTTACGCACGTCGAGACCGGCCTTGAGCACGAGCGGAACGGTGCCAGTAAAATCGCGACGGGCGTTGGCGTAGGCGGTGTGGCGCGTGTCGTCGGTCGCGCGCATGGAACCTACCGCGGCGGTCACCGCGTAGCTCGTAATCGCAAAAGGATCGATGGGCGCACCGGTCGTGCCGTCGGTGACGGCGATGTCTCGCGGGCGCCAGACACCGGCGTCGAGTAACGAGACGGTGACGCCCGTGCGGCGCATGGTGGCGGTGCCGAAGAGGCCGCCCTCGACGCTGCGCGTACGATTGCGGGAGCGAGACAGGCCGAGGCCGGCGTCGGCCTTCCACACCGGTCCATCGTGGCGCCACGTCAGTGACGGGAGATAAGTCCAGTTGATGCGGAGGCTCCGCGTGGTGACGACTTGGAGCGTGCCGGCGCCCGCGGCACCGCGGGTGTTGGTGATCGAGAATTGTCCGGGTAGCACGCGGACCGCGTCGAAGGTGAGCGCGGCGTTGTCGAGCATCACGGCGAACGTGGAATACTGGAGCCCGAAGGAAAGGCGATCGTGGTTCCCGAGTTTCCAGTCGACCGAAGCCGCGAGCGAGCTGCGCGTCGTTTCACGGCCGTTACTCTGCACGACGTGACCGGAAAGATAAGGCGCATCGGGCGTGGTGACGGGATAGGCTGCTCCGTTGGTGGCGGTGTTCGCGCCGCGCCAGACGTTCTGGATCACCGGCGTGTCAGTCATGCGGGTCGAATAGCCGCCCGAGAGGGTGAAGCCCCAGACCTTGCTCAGCGGGGCGATCACCGAGACGTCGAGGCCCGGAAAATATTTTTGAAACGCCGCAGGTTGACGGAGATCGCGGCCGTTGTTGAGCAGCGAAACGAACGTGCTCGTAGTGCCCGACGGACGCGTACGCTCGAAAGCGGACCTCGGCACCATGTTGACGGATCCCGCGAGGGCCGCGCCCTCGGTATCCGGGGTCGGCGAAAACGACACCTCGATCCGCGAGATATTACTCGTGGTAAAGACGTCCATGGAGTTGCTGCGACCCGTGCCGCCGTCGCCGCCACCGCCGATGGGACTCGCCACACTAAAGCCGTTGATGGAAACCGGCACGTAGGCGGAGGGCACGCCGTTGATCGAGAGTTCGCGCGCGCTATTCACACTCACACCCGGGAGAAACTTGATGAACTCCGCGACGTTGCCATCAGGCACGTCGCCAAACTCGTCGGTCGAGACCACGCTGCGCAGGTTGGGAGCGAAGCGTTGCTCGTTGATCGCGATGGCGGTGCCGCTCATCTCGCGCGAGTCGCCGACCACGAACGCATCGAGCTTCACCGGCGCGCCGGTGTCCGCCGATCGCGCGAGTGCCGAGAGCGGAATCTCGATCAGCGCGGTGCGGCCCGCCTCGATCGTCACCGGCTGTACCGTCGGCGCGAGGCCGGTATAGAAGACGCGCAGCCGCGCGGGCCCGCTCGGCACGTGGCTCAACATGAAACGACCGTCCGCGTCGGTGAACGCCTCCAGCAGCGTGCCGTCGACGGTGAGCCGCGCCCGTTCGAGGTTCGCGCCGGTAGCAGATTGGAAGATACGTCCCGCGATCGTGCCGGTGGGCAACTCGGCGGCGTGGAGGGGGGCAAGCGGGGCAAAAGCAGCGGCGAGCACGATGGCAACGATCAGGCG
This sequence comes from Opitutus sp. GAS368, assembly GCA_945874455.1. Taxonomy (GTDB): domain Bacteria; phylum Verrucomicrobiota; class Verrucomicrobiia; order Opitutales; family Opitutaceae; genus GAS368. Next base: position 31,831 of record CAMCHO010000029.1, read on the forward strand.
AGGGGGCATGGTGGGGGTGGACCGGAGGAAAACGTGTCACCATGATTCCGCAGCGGCGAGTCGTTTCTCCGCGACGACACCCAGACGCTGCCGGTTCACTTCGTCGGCTCGATGTGTACCGTCACATCGCTGATCGCGTGCGGCTCGGACGCGAGCAACGCATCCTTCACCGCGTGCGCGATCGTGTGGCCCGCGCGCACCGTGAGCTCGCCGTCAACACACACGTGGATGTCCACGAGGTGACTCAGCCCGCTCTTGCGGACGCGACATTTGTCGAGCGCACGCACGCCCGCCACGGCGAGGGCAATCGCCCGCACTTCGTTCTCGAAATCCGTCGGCGCAGCCGAATCCATCACGTCGCCCAGCGCCTTACCGACCATCGTGACGCCGTTAAACGCGATGATCACGCACGCAAACAACGCCGCCCAATCGTCAGCCGTCTCCCACCCTTGGCCACCCCACAGCGCGATACTGATCCCCACAAACGCCGCCGCCGAAGTCAGCGCATCCGAGTAGTGGTGCAACGCCTCGACGCCCAACGCGGTGCTGCCGACTTCCTCACCCGCCATACCCATCCGGCGCGAGAACCACATCTTCGTGACAACGACGCCCGCCAGCAGCACCAGCGTCCACCCAGCCGGCCCCTCGTGCGGCGTCATAATTTCGTGGACCGCGTGCACGGCGATCCAGCCAGCCATGAAGAACACGAACACCGCGACCGCCAACGCGGCCAACGGCTCTGCTTTCCCGTGACCGTAGGGGTGATCCGCATCGGGTGGTTTCGCGGCGAGCCGAAAGCCCGCCCAGACCAACAACGAAGAGAGAATATCCAGCATCGATTCCGCCCCGTCAGCAATCAGCGCGTAAGTGTGACCGAAAATCCCGCCCGCGAATTTCACGGCCGCGAGCACGGCATTCAGCGCGATGCCGCGCAGGACCAGCTTCGCGCTCGCGTTTGCGCGGCGCTGGGTAGCGGCATAATGGCTCGGCAATTCGGCAGGCATCCACGCCAGCAAGGTAACAACCCTGCACCGCCGCGAGCCCGCAATTGACCGCACCTCCCTCGTCCGCCAATTTCCGTCGGTATGGCCGCGCAAATCAGCACCTCGTCCGCCAATCCCGTGAAGCAGTTCTCCGTCTTCTGCGAGAACCGGATTGGTCGCCTCTTCGATCTCACCGCGCTCCTCAAAGACAACGAGGTCCACGTCGTGGCGATGACCGTGCTCGACACGACCGACAGCGCGATCGTGCGCGTGATCGTCGATGACCCGGACAAGGCCCGCGAGCTGATGGTGAACAATGATTTTCCCTACACCGAGTGCGACGTGCTCGCCGTCGAAATCACCGACGAGTCGGAACTCAAGGGCGTGCTCGCTGCGCTCTACGAAGCCGAGATCAACGTCCACTACGTCTACAGTTTCATCAAGCGCCCCGAGGGTAAATCTGCCCTCGCGATCAACGCCGAGGACCCCGACGTCGCCGCGCAAGCACTCACTCAGCGCGGTTTTCGCGCCCTCTCGCAAAGCGACATCGCGCGCTGATTCCCATTTGCTTCCAATATGATACTCATTTGCCTGACGGTAGGCCCCTGCTTGCGGGCGACCCCGGACGTGGTCAGTCGGTGAAAAATACAATCGCCCGCAAGCAGGCTCCTACAAAAAACCGGTGTTCGTCTCATCTTGAACGCGCATGGGAATGGGCCCCGGCGGCGAGTCCGCCGAGGATTACTCGGTTACTTTGCCCGCCGAAGACACCGTCTTTTCAGATGAACGACCGGACCACCCCGGAGGAAACCGCGTCTTCAGTTTATTCTCACGCCGCCTTTTGCACCACAGAGCCGAAACCGGAACCCAGGGAAAACCCGTGGGCTCAGGAGCCTGACCTGACGTTCCTGCACAACGACAAGTGGTGTTGAGCCTTCTTCGAAGAGAATGGGCGAATCGCCCGTGAGCTCCCTCGCGCTCGATGCAGCGCCGATCCCCACGCGCTCACTCCTTCACTTCAGCCATCTTCTCGCCGTCGAGTTCGTAGAGGCCGGTCATGTAGCCGTTCTCGAACATCGCGCCGACTTTCAGCGAACCATAAAATGACACCGGTACATCCATCAACGGCTGCACACCTTTGCTCATCTTGATCACGACCCACTCGTTCATGTTCGGCACCGAGCCGTAGCAACAGGCCATCGTGTTCCGCATCAGGAGCAGTTCGGTCACGAGCCCTTTCTCCATTTTTACGGGTACCATAAAACCGGTGACGACCGCTTTCTTTCCGTTCCATGCTTTGACGGCCGCCGGGATCTGCTCTTCGCCCGTCGGCGGCACCGCCTTGGCATCGGCCGTCGGATCAAACGCTGGGGGCGTGAATCCATACGAAGCGAGTTGTTCGAATCCGAGCTTCAGGTAACCGTTATCGAGCCCCGGCTCCGCGAGTTTTTCCGGGGCCACCACCGCAGGCACCGCTGCCGGCTTCGCCTCCTCCGCCCACACCGCCAGCCCACTACTCAGAGCTGTCACACCAATCACCGAGAGCAAGAGACGGGGAATTTTCATGATGGGAGAGACGGTAAGCGCCGGTTTGCGTTCGTCAAAAACATCTTTTCCCGGTCACGCCGTCCGCTACGAGGTCGGCGCCAGCGTCTCCGCCACCGGCGTCCGATACGCCTTGATCGCCGGCACGACACCGCCGAGAGCACAGAGCCCGATCATGGCCAACGGGCAA
>CAMCHO010000030.1 GCA_945874455.1 Opitutus sp. GAS368
GACGCGATACAACCGGCCGTCTACCATGCGTTCAAAAAAGTGCATTCCTTCAACTAGCAATAGCCGAGCGCCAAAACAAGCCGATTCCCTCTGGAAAAACCGAAAAACACGCCCTCAAAGCCTCCCGAAATGCGAAGGTCGGGCTAGCAGGTCGTCAGTCTTCGTAAACGCCCGAGCGATAGCCGACGGAGATGACGACGACCACGATCCGGTGATGTTCGATCCTGCAGAGTAGGCGGTAATCCTTTACGCGATAGCGCCGGTAACCCTTGAGATCGCCGCGGAGGGCTTTGCCGAAGGCGGTGGGATCGGCCGAGCCTTTGACGCGCTGTTCCAGGAAACGCTTTATGTCCGCAGCGGTTGATGGCCCGAGGTTACGCAATTGGCGGGCCGCCTCGGGGCCGATTTCATACGCCCAGTTCACGCCACACATCCTCCGGTTTGAGGAGTTTCTCGCCGCTCTTCACATGGCGGTCCCACGCAGCGACGGCGGTGCGGTAGTCGATTTCATCGTCCACCGCTTCGCATACCCGGTGCACGAGCGTCGCGAGGCGTTCGAGTTTCGCGTCGTTGGTGGCGGCCGGGACGGTGCCATCGAGGGCGGCCCGCTTGATGTAGGCGGCTGGACTGAGACCGCGCTTGCGGGCGGCGGCAGCGATTTTACGTTTCTCCGCCGGAGTAAGGCGGATGGAGGTCGGGACGGTCGCGGAGCTCATACACTACAGCTGTAGTGCTCGTGGTTGGGTGTCAACGGCGGCGCTTTATCGGGGTAATTTTACCAGCGTGAACTCACGCAGCGCGGGGCGACCCGGCGTGGCCTTGAGCTCGTCGTAGGCGACCTGTTGCAACGCGACCGCTTGGGTTGCTGAAATGCCGAGATCGCCGGCGGCGCGTTCGGTTTTTCCGAGGGAGCGCGGGTCGAGGCCGGTGAGGTCACCGAAGATCACGAGCGCTTCGAGGTAGTAGCCGTAGGTGCTGGCGTGGTAGTGGTCGTTGGTCCACAGGCTGACCTGGCCGAACGCGATGCCGTCGTAGGGATTCGGATCAGCGACGCCGGCTTGGAAGGCGCGGTTCCACGCTTCGCCGACCGGGAGGACTGCGCGGATGAGCGGAGTGCCGGCGGCAGCGAGATCGCAGCCGCGGCGCACGTCGAGCGCCATCGTTTCAATGGACTTGCCGTGCCAGGCTCCTTTTTCCGGATACGTCTGGTCGGCGCGGGACCACGTGGCCACGAGGCGGATGTCGACGCGCGGATTCTTGCTGCTGAACAATTCGGAAATCTCCTTCGCTGCCTTGACCAGTTTCGTCGCGTCGCCCGGCTTGGTGTTATCCAGCATGCTCTGGCCGAGCATGACGACGCGGTCCCATGGGCGACCGATCAGGTCGGCCTTTTTCTCGAGATGCAGATCGAGGCCGGAGCCGCCGACGGTTTCGAGGCTCACGGCGAAATCGAGCCCGGCTTGGTTGGCGAAGACTTTGAAGAGCGCGGGCACGCCGCCTTGTTTTCCATCGTTCAAATCAGTGACGGTTTCGGCGCGGTAGTAGCGCGCGGCGGAGCCGGAGCCGAACATGAAGCTGTTGCCGACGAAGAGAATCGTCTCGGGTTTGGCCGAACGATCGGCGGCGGACGCGAGCGAGAGCAATGCGGTGAAAGCGACGGTGGGGAGGCGAAAGTTCATAAGGGTATGTCGAGGGTGAGCGATCATATGCCTCAGTCCATCCCTCGGTGCTACCGGCTCGGGAAGGTTGCTGAAAAAATCGGTAAGCGTAGTCTGGGAGTGGTGAGGAATGGGGTGTCAGCCTAGCGGGCCGGTGATTTCTCGTAGAGCAAGAATGCTTTTCGCCGAGCTTCGAACGCGGTGAGTTCGCCGGTCCAGGCAGCTTTGATTTCCGCCAGAGTCTTCCCGTCTTTGATGGCGGCAAGGGTTTCATCTGCGCCGAGTAATCGGGCCATCGCATCCGTTTTAAATTTGTCCGGGTAGATCCGCTGCATGGCCCGCGCGAGCTCGATGCCGATATCGACGACCGAGCAGGTGTCTCGGTCAGTCAGCACGGCTCGGACTCCGCCGCATTCTTCGTCGCGGTATTTTAATTGCGCCGCCGGGCCGGGATAGAGGGCAGGGAGGGGCGTAAATTTAACGGCTTCAAAGCGCACGCCGGGGATTCCCGCGCGGTTGAGCTCCGCCGCTAGGCGCACGCCATCGACGAAGGGCGCGCCCACTTGCTCGAAGGGTTTTGTCGTGCCGCGGCCCATCGAAACCACGGTGCTTTCGAGCAGGCATAGACCGGGGTAAAGCGTCGCCGCCGTGAGGCTGCGCATCGAGGGGGAGGGGTTGGTCCAGGGCAGGCCGGTCTCGTCGAGCCATTGGTTGCGCGTCCAGTTTTCACAGGCAACCACGGTGAGATCGGCGCCGAATTTGCGCTCGGCATTATACAGGCGGGCGAGTTCGCCGAGCGTCATGCCGTGGCGCACGGGCATCGGGTGGAATCCGATGAAGCTCGGTGGACGCGTCATCACCGGGCCTTCCACGCCCACGCCCCCGATCGGGTTGATGCGGTCGAGCACGAAGAATTTTTTCTTGGCGAGGGCGGCGGCTTCCAACGCGGTACCGAGCGTGGCGGAGTAAGTGTAGAACCGCGCGCCGATATCTTGGATGTCGAAGACGAGCGCATCGATCTCGCGCAGCTGCTCCGGCTTGGGCGCGCGGGCGCGGATCACGGCCAGGTCGTAGTCGGCGGCACTGGCAAAGTTCGCCCGCGGCGGGGAATCGCCGTAGAGGCTGTAAACGGGTAGCTTGGTTTTCTCGTCGATGGAGTCGCCCACTTTGTCGTCGGCGACGCCGCGAATGCCGTGCTCGGGGCTAAAGAGCGCGACGAGTTTCACGTCCTTGGCGGTGTGCAGCAGATCGATGGTGGCGCGACCCTCACGGTCGCGGCCGGTGTGATTCGTGATGAGGCCGATCCGCAGCCCGCGCAGCCGGGCGAAATCTTCGCGTACGAGCACGTCGATGCCGTTGAGTACGGCGCCGGCGTCGCGACCGATCGCTTCGGCGGCGAGGGTGCCGAGCGTGCGGCGCACGGGGGACGCGTCGCCTTTGCCTGCGGGATGCACGCGGTTGCTGAAGAAAATCACAAACGCTCGCGCGCCGGGATCGATCCACAGGCTCGTGCCGGTGAAGCCGGTGTGGCCAAACGAAGCGCCGGCGGGAAACCAGCGGCCGCGCGGACCTGAAAAGCGCGAGTCGATGTCCCAGCCGAGGCCGCGGCGGTCTGAGCCGTCGTTTTGGATACGTGTCATCTCGGCGACTGTCGCGGCGCTCACAAGGCGGACGCCGTCAAGTTGGCCGCCACCGAGGATCATGCGGCAGAAGCGCGCGAGGTCTTTCGTCGTGGTGAAGAGCCCCGCGTGGCCGGCGACGCCGTCCATGAAGCGCGTCGTGGGATCGTGGACGACCCCGCGCAACATCTGGCCGTCGGTGAGTTCGGTGGGGGCGACGCGGGCGAGTTTAGCGGCGGGCGGCAGGAAACCGGAATCGACCATCTTAAGGGGCTGAAAGATTTCCTTCACGGTGTAGTCATCGAGTCGCAAACCGCTCACGATCCGCACAAGTTCGCCGAGGATAATGAAGTTGATATCGCTGTAGACGAAGGTGCTCCCGGGCGTGCTGCGGAGTTTTTCCTGGCAGGCGAGGGCGACGCCGGTTTCGTAGCCGGACCAGACGGGCTTGGTATCGACGTCCGGACGCAGGCCCGAGTGATGCATGAGGAGCTGGCGCACGGTGACGGCACTTTTGTCGTGTTGCGCGAAGGCCGGGAGGTAGCGCACGACGGGTGCGTCGAGCGCGAGTTTGCCGCGTTCGACGAGCTGCATGACGGCGGTGGTGGTCGCGACGACCTTGGTCAACGAAGCCGCGTCATAGATCGTGTCCTCGCTGATGGGTTCGGCGGTCGGCGACAGCGCGCGTTGACCATAAGCCTTGCGGTAAATTTCGCCCTCGCGTTCGAACCAGAGCACACCGCCGGGAATCTTTTTCGTGCTGATGGCCTCGGCCACCGCGGTGTCCATGGCCGCGAGTTTTTCGGGTTTGAACGTGGCCGCCGCGGCGTGGGCGAAAGACGCGCCCAGAGCACCGGTGGCCAAGACTAGCGCGAGACGGGCACGGCGACGCAGCGCGAGCCATCGTGACAGGAAATAAAAAGGGGAGGGATGGGCGTGCATGGTATCAACGACGTTTGGCGGCGGGACAGGCGGCACGCCAGCTCATCCTTTCCATCCTGGGAGGCAACGGCAGCCCGTAGTTAATCATGGACTCGCCTCGGGCCCGCGGTTTATGACACGCGCTCATTTCAGCACTACCTGAGCGACGGTAAGCGTCTTTCTCACCTGTCCGCGAACCTGTAAAAACCATGAACTACTCCCGTATCGTCAGTGTAATTCCCCGGCTGTGGCGTTTGCCCACGAGCCTGTTTGTCCTCTTCGCTACGCTCGCCGTTTCGGCCGCGCAGGCCCAATCCACCTCGACGGGCGCGATCTCCGGCACCGTGACGAGCGCGAGCACGCGCAACGCCCTCCAAGGTGCGACGGTGTCCATCCCGTCCCTCAATCTCATCGAGTTCACCGACAACGCGGGGCGCTTCGTCATGAAGAGCGTGCCAGTCGGAGCCGTGGATCTCGTGATTACCTACTCAGGATTCAATGAGGGCCGGCAAAAAGTAACGGTTTCGAAGGGTTCGGTGACGCAGGCTGACCTCGAACTAAAGACCTCGGATGTTCTCGTGATGGAAGCGTTCACCGTAGCCACGATCAAGGAAGGCCAAGCGCTCGCGATCACCGAACAGCGCAATGCCCTCAATGTGAAAAACGTCACCGCGTTCGATGAGTGGGGTATTCTCCCGACCCAAAATGTCGGCGAACTCGCCTCCCGTCTTCCCGGTATTACCTTCACGACGGACGAAGATATGTTGATTAACAATATCAGCATCGGCGGCCAGCCCTCCAGTTACACCCGTTTGAATGTCGACGGCATGTCCACAACCGGTGTCGGCGGCGACGGCCGCACCGCCACGCTGCACTCGTTCTCGGCCTCTAACTATGAGCAGATCGAAATCATCAACGGCCAGACCGCTGACAAACGCGCCGACTCGCTCGGTGGTCAGATCAACCTGAAAACCCGTTCGTCGTTCTCGATGTCTGAACGCCGCCGCACCAGCTACACGGCGTCCGGTCGCTATTTTCCCTCGTGGTCCAAGCGCAACGCGGCCGTGGCCGAGCGCCCCTGGCGCCCCGATTTTAGCGTGAGCCACACCGAGGTCTTCGATGTGTTGGGCGGACGCCGGAATCTCGGTGTCGTCGTGACGGCGTCCTATCAGGAGGTGCTCAACCCGCACAATTGGGATACCAATCTCTACGAAAACACCGTCAACCCGGTGGCACAATTGCGCGACTACACCCGCACCAGCGGCTTGAACGACCGTTTCCTGACCGCGTTCACGGGGCGGGTTGATTACCGCGTGTCCCAGACGACGAACGCTTCCCTGCGCTTCATTTACAACGCCGGTTCCGAGCCATTTTTCCACTATACGGCGGTCAATCCTTGGGTCTCCACCAACCTCACCGTCAATGATCCCGTCACGAATCCGAACGGGGCGATCAAGGCGGGCTACACCGCCAACCGCATTGAAATTCTCCCCGTTAACAATACCGCGCTCCAGCCCGGTGGTGTGGCCGTCGGCGCCGCCCAAATGCGTCTGAATCCGCAGCGCTATTCCTTCACGAGCAAGAATCCCACGGGCACGTTGGCCATCGACCACAACTGGGGACGCTTGAAAGTCGACCACGCTTACCGTTGGAGCAACACGCACTGGGATTCTGGTGCCGGCCGCGAACGGGAGAACGGCACGGTCGGGTTGCGCACGCGCGATGCGATCGGCTATATCCTCGATAACTCCGACCAGCAGGGGAAAGTGTTTACCCAGACGGGCGGAGCCAGCGTCTACAACATCGCGAGCTACACGCCCTTCGTCATTACCGCCGCCAACACGTCGACGCAGCCGGTGCCCGTGACCTCGACCGTCTTTAACAAGCGCGACACGGTAACGGACACCAACGAGGTCAGCGCCACGATCAATGCGTCCTATCTGCTGCCGACGCAGCTGCCCATCACGCTCAAGACCGGTCTCGATACGGTAAACCGTCGCGTCAATAATCGTCCGGTGTATCCCCGCCGCTGGTACGGTGTCGTCGGGTCGGTCCTTCCGGCTAACGCCCTGATGCCGCTCACGGAGTTCGAACGCCTGAATGGCGGATCCCGCCTTCCGGTCGTCGAACCGGCTGCGATCAGCACCACCTTGGGCAATAGCGCACTCTGGTATGAAGATGTGAATTTCACGGCGACGCAGCAATACACCAACCGCCGTATCATGGAAGAGGGCGTCGACGCGGCCTACCTGCAGGGCCAGACGAAGCTCGGTCGATTGACCGTCGTCGGCGGCGTGCGCGGCGAATGGGTCACGACGGATACCTTCACTTATTTCCGCGCCCGCACGACACCGGTCGTAGCTGAGCCTGATCACTTCAAACGGGCCGCTTTGGACTTTGCGAAACTCTCCCGCGACGGTGGCTATCACAAATTCTTCCCGAGCCTCCATTTCGCCTACGACCTCACCAAGAATTTGAAGGCCCGCGCCAGCTGGTCCAACACCTATGGGCGCCCAGCGCTGGCCAGTCTCGTGTCGGCGCCTTCGGGCAACGACACCAATCGGACGGTCACGATGGGCAACCCGGGCCTCAAGCCGCAGGTGGCGGACGCCATCGACTTGAAGCTCGAATATTACTTCAGCGACTCGGGTAAATTCGAGATCCATGGCTACCGGAAAAACATCAAGGAATACATTGGCGCCGCCGGTCGCTCCGGACAACTCGTGGCCGAGGGTAACGACAACGGCTTCGACGGCCTTTACGGTGGCTATGAAATCATCCAGTCCGCGAATCTCGGTAACGCCAAACTCAACGGACTGCAGTTCGATTTCCGTGAGCGCCTCTCGTTCTTGCCCGGCCTGCTCAAAGGCCTGACGGTTCGGGCGAATTACACTTACCTCGAGACGTCCGGTAAGTTCGCCGGCACGGTCGATCTCAAGAATGGTCAGGTGGCTGGTTTCATTCCGCGCGCCTACAACGCCGGACTGATTTACGCCTACAAGAAGTTTGGCGCTTCGTTCGACATGAATTACACGGGGCGCTACCCGGTCGCCTACAGCCTGACGTCACCCGGCAACGGCAATATCTATCGAGACGCGTGGAAAATGATGAATGCGGGAGTGACTTACCGGGTCCGTCCCGACACCACCCTCTTCCTGAACGTCAATAATTTGGCTCAAGAAGGCCCCCGGCAGTACATGTTCATGGAGTCTCGGGTGCGTGCGCAATGGGTCGTGCCACGCACGCTCAAGTTCGGCGTCGACGGTCGATTCTAAAATCGGAATTCTCACGCCGTTTTATTCGACCAACCGCCGGTCCTGCGACCGGCGGTTTTTTTGTAGGTTTTTGTAGGCCCGGCCGGTGGCCGGGCAGTAAAAACCGGCCGGTGGCCGGGCAGTAAAAACCTGCCGCCGGCCGGTTCTACCACTCCCCAAACCGGTAGCTCGTGTTAAAAATCAGCTCGATGCGTTTCGAGACGAAGACGCGCACTTTGATTTTTCCCCTGAGCCCGTGCGCGCCTTCCTCCGGCGTCGCTTTGCCCGTGATGCGGCGCTCCTCGCCGACGGTGTTCACAGCGAGGCCGGAGAACTCCACGGGCTCGCCGCGCTCGAGTTTGCGCAGGCTCTCGTCGGAGAGTGTGATCGCAAGTGTGCCCTTTTCGTTGGAGAAAAAATACGGGAAAACCTTCGCGGCGTAGGTCGACTCGTAGGTGCCGTTTTTCCGCACGAAGGGCGGCATCGTCATCGCAACCGTGCCGATGTAAATGGAGGTCTTGGTCGGCTCGATCGTCACTCGGGCAAACGTGCTGAACGGGGCCTCGGCCTCCGCCGCTCCCGCCGCGAGCGCGAGGGCGAGGGGGAGCGTGCAAATCAAGGAGGTGAGCCAGCGCCGCAACATCGCGCGAATGTGCGGGGGACGTTTCCCCCCGCAACCCTCTTTCGCGTTGCACCGCGCCGCGCCGAACCGTCATCTCGTGCTTCTATGGCCAAGAAAAACTCTCACGTGACCTGGGGCGGACGCTTCACAGCGGGCCCCGCCGAGTTGATGCTGCAGTTTAGCGAGTCCGTCTCGTTTGACCGCCGCCTTGCGCCCTTCGATATCGCCGGCAGCAAGGCCCATTCTGCGATGCTCGCGCACGTCGGGCTCATCACCGCGAAAGAGCGCGACGCCATTCACGCCGGCCTCGACGCCATCTTGGCCGAGGTGCATGCCGGCACGTTCCGGTGGGACACGAAGCTCGAAGACGTGCACATGAACATCGAGCAGGCCCTCACGAAGCGCGTGCCGGCCGCCGCCAAACTCCACACCGCGCGCAGTCGCAACGACCAAGTCGCGACCGATATGCGCCTGTGGTTCAAATACGCGTGCGCCGTTCTCCGCGAAAAAATACTCGGCGCGCAACGCGCCTTGCTCGCGGTGGCCGCGGCCAATCGTGATGTGCTGATCCCGGGCTACACGCACCTCCAGCGCGCGCAGCCGGTGTTTCTTTCGCACCACTTGTTCGCTTGGATGGAAATGCTCGACCGCGACCGCGCCCGGCTCGCCGACGTCGCCGCGCACGCCAACTGGAGCCCGCTCGGCTCCGGGGCCATCGCCGGCACGACGTTGCCGATCGACCGCGAGTTCACGGCGAAGGCGCTCGGCTTCGTCGATGCCAAGGGCCGCCCGCAGGTCACGCAAAACTCCATGGACACCGTGGCCGATCGCGACCTCTTCATCGAGTTCGCCGCAGCGTGCGCGACGTTTGGCGTGCACGCGTCGCGCATCGCGGAAGATCTCATTCTTTGGAGCAGCACCGAGTTCAAATTCATCGAGCTGCCTGATGCGTTTTGCACGGGCTCGTCATTGATGCCGCAAAAGAAAAATCCTGATTCCTGCGAACTGCTCCGCGGTAAGTCGGCGCGGCTGCAAGGCAACTTGCACACGCTGCTTACCCTGACGAAGGGGTTGCCGCTCACTTACAATCGCGATCTCCAAGAGGACAAGCCGCCGGTATTCGACAGCTTTGACCAGACCGCGATTTGCGCCGATGTGCTCGGAGGCACGCTGGAGGGCATGACGTTTTACCGCGAGCGTTGCGCCGCGGCCGTGGCTGATCCTGCTCTGCTCGCGACCGATCTGGCCGACTACCTCGTGCTCAAGGGCGTGGCCTTCCGCGACGCGCATCACGCTGTCGGTGCGGTGGTGCGGCTCGCGGAGAAAAACGCTGTCGCGCTCGATCAACTGCCGACGGAGGACGTGCAAAGAATCAACGCAGCGTTTGGTGCCGATTGGGTGGAGGTCTTTGACCTCAAGCGCGCGCTGGCGAAGCGGACCGGCACGGGGATGCCCGGTCCGACGCAGGTCGCGCGGCAATTCTCGCGCTGGACGAAGCTCCTCAAGTAACGCGTGTTTGCGGCGTAGCGTTCGCGGAGTAGTGGCCCTGCTCGTGAGAGCAGGGACCGGCCTCACGCCGCACACGCCCCGTCCCGCCGCTCACGAGGCGGGCCACCACGAATCGCTCGATGCCCCCGCTTTTTCCCCCGATCACGTCCGACGTGGAGCATGCACCCTCTCGGGTGGGTTTGCGGAGATGAACGCTCGAAAAAGGGATGGATGGGTAGGCCCACGCGAACATGAGGCGGCCTTCGACTCCGCTGCCGTCGCGTCCCCTGAGCGCGGCCTCGGGGAGGAACGTCCAAACCATGAGGTGGCGCGCGAGGCCGAGGATCCGGACAGGGGCGCGCACGGCCGGTACCCGCGATGTGTGTCGTTGACCTAGCAGGCGTAAAGCCTGACCACCATTCCTCGCATGGCCAAAGTCCGTATTCTCTCCGACCGAGTCGCCAACCAGATCGCCGCTGGTGAGGTGATTGAGCGCCCGGCTGCGGTGGTGAAGGAGTTGTTGGAAAACGCCCTCGACGCCGGGGCCACGCGGGTCGAGGTCGAGTTCCGCCACGGCGGGCGCTCGCTCATGCGGATCGAGGACAACGGTCACGGCATGTCGCGCGACGATGCGCTCCTCGCCCTCGAACGCCATGCCACCAGCAAGATCGTCGAGGCCGCCGACCTCGACCGACTTGCGAGCTACGGGTTTCGCGGCGAGGCGTTGCCGTCGATTGCGAGCGTATCGCGCTTTGAATTACAAACGCGAGAGCAGGGGAGCGATGCGGGGACCGAGATTTTGGTGAACGGGGGCAAGTTTGTGCACGTGCGCGATTGTGGCCGGCCCGTGGGCACGCGCATCGAGGTGACGCACCTGTTCAACTCGGTCCCGGCGCGCCGCAAGTTCCTCAAGACCGATCAGACCGAGGCGGCGCACATTGTGCAATGCGTGCGGCTCTACGCCCTCGCGTGCCCGCGCACGTCGTTCACACTGATCGAAGACGGTCGCACGGTATTTCGTTCGCCAGAGTGTGCGACCCTCGCCGAGCGCATTGCGGAAATTTTTGGTCGGCAGACCGCCGATTCGCTGGTGCCGATCGACGCGGCGGGGGAGGGGATGGGCTTGCATGGGCTGATCGGCCGGCCCGGCGTGGGACGTTCGACCCGGCACGAGATGATCGTGTTTGTGAACCAACGGCCGGTCGACAGCCGCACGCTCAATTACGCGCTGATCGAGAGCTATCACGAGTCTTTGCCAAAAGGGCGCTACCCGCTCGCGTTTGTATTTTTTGAATGTGATCCGGCGTCGGTGGATGTGAACGTCCACCCGGCGAAACGCGAAGTGCGCTTTCGGAGCGAGCCGCAGGTGCGCGGCTTCGTGATTCGCGCCGTGTTGTCACGTCTGCGTGAGCTCGGCACTCCTGCCGGAGGGGCGCTCCAAATCGCTCCTGCCGGAGGGGCCGTTCGCGTCGCTTCCTTTGACGTTCGTAGTCCCGGCGTCAGTCTGAATCCGTCGCAGCCGGTTAAAGCGGGGACGACTAACCCAGCCACCCCGCCGGACATCCGCGCGACATCCCTCGCGCCGCGTCTCCCGGTCTCGCTCTCTCCCCTCATCCCTCCCACGCCTGCGCCAGTCGAAATTCGTAAACCTGAAATCGTCATTCCTCCGTGGCGCTTCCTCGCGCTCGCCCACGGCAGTTATGCGCTCTTTGAAACGGCGGCGGGGCTCGTGTTACTCGACCGTCGCGCGGCGCACGAACGCGTTTGGTTCGAGCGCCTGCGCGAACAATTTCGCTCCGGGCTGGTCCCGAGCCAACGGCTGCTCTTGCCCGTGCCGCTCGAACTCGACCCCGTTTCGTCGGCGTTGTTGCTGGACCGTCTCACGTTTCTCCACACGCACGGCTTTGAGATCGGTGAGTTCGGTCGCAATTTTTTTCGGGTCGAAGCGGTGCCGGCGTGGATGGAGCCGGCCGACGCGGAGCCGTTTTTACGTGATCTCCTCGGGGCGTTTCGTGACGGGCGACTACCCGACAAAGACACGGACCTCGCCCGGGAAGCATTAGCCCGGCTGGCGGTGGCGAAGGCTGTTCGCTTGCCCGAACGCGCCGGTGAGGCCGAGCTTCAGTCGCTCGTGGCGCAACTCCTCGCCACGCGTACGCCCCTCAGCAGTCCGGCCGGCCGGCCGACTTACATTGAACTGAACCACAGCGAGCTCGCGCGGCGCTTTCAGAAATAAGACAGAGATAAGCCGCCACCGACACTCGCGCTGGCGCGAATCATGTTAGTATTTTGACTTTCTCTCTCTCATGCCCACCGCACCAAAGAAAAATTCCACCGCGAAAGCCCAGCCAGCGACCGAAGCAAAACCGGCCAAGGCCGTCCGATCCGTGGCACCGCAGCGCCCGTCCGCTCGGCGCGCGGCCGCGTCCCTCGCCAGCACCGCGCCCTTTCCGGCCGCGGACCTCATTCAAGCGATTCGTAACCAGCCCGCTTCAGCGGACAAGCCGACCGATGCTTTTCGTTCACTGATTCAGCGCCATCTGGTTTCTACGCTCGCGCGCCATCCGGCTTCCGCCACGTCGCGCGACTGGTGGGTCGCCACCGCCCTCGCGGTGCGCGATACGATCCATGAGCGGATGATTGCCACGCAGGCCGTGCACAACGCCCACAACGTCCGCCGGATTTACTATTTCTCCCTCGAGTATCTCATGGGACGTCTCTTCGGCAATAATCTCATCGCCACCGGGCTGCTCGACACCGCCAAGGAGGCCCTCGAGTCGCTCGGGCAGGACTTCGAGAAAATCCGCGAATCCGAGGTCGACATGGGCCTCGGTAATGGCGGCCTCGGTCGCCTCGCCGCGTGCTTCCTCGATTCCCTCGCGACGCTTGACTACCCGGCGCTCGGCTACGGCATCTACTACGAGTTTGGGCTCTTCAAGCAGGCCTTCAACAACGGCCACCAGATCGAGCATCCTGATAATTGGATTATTTTCGGCAGCCCATGGGAGGTGGTGCGTCCTGAATACACCCAAGAGGTGCGCGTTTTTGGACGCGTCGAAAATGTGTTCGATGATCGCGGCAACTACCGTCCACGTTGGGTGGATACCAAGACGATTTTGGGTGTGCCCCACGATATTCCGATCGCCGGCTTCGGTACCCAGACGGTCAACCTCCTGCGTTTGTGGGCCTCGAAATCCACGGAAGACTTCGATCTGGCGGCGTTCAACAGCGGCGGCTACGTCGAGGCCGTGCGGGAAAAAGCCGTGGGCGAGACCGTCTCAAAAGTTCTCTACCCGAACGACAAGACCGAAAACGGCAAAGAGCTGCGCCTCGTGCAGCAGTATTTTTTTGTCGCCTGTTCCCTGCGTGATCTCATCCGGCGGCATTTCCGGTCGCCGGGCAACTCGTGGGCAAATTTCTCCGACAAAGTCGCCGTCCAGCTCAACGACACGCACCCCGCCATCGCTATCATCGAGCTCATGCGCCTGCTCATCGACGAGGAGCAGATGTCGTGGGATGCCGCTTGGGCGATTGTCTCGAAAACCTTCTCCTACACCAATCACACCTTGTTGCCAGAGGCTCTGGAGAAGTGGGGCGTCGCTCTGTTTGAACGCGTGCTGCCGCGCCATCTCCAGCTCATTTTCGACGTCAACACGCACCTGATGGTCACCGTCGAAGCCAAGTGGCCGGGCGACAACGAAAAGAAGCGCATCTGCTCCCTCATCGAGGAGCACGGTCACAAGCGGGTCCGCATGGCGAATCTCTCCGTGGTCGGTTCGCACACCGTCAACGGCGTCGCTGCACTCCACACCGCGCTCCTGAAGAAGGATCTCTTCCCTGAGTTCGACGCGCTCTATCCGGGTAAATTTCAGAACAAAACCAATGGCATCACGCCGCGACGCTGGCTGTTTAAGAGCAACCCCGGATTGTCGAAACTGATTACGCGGCAGCTCGGCAGCGAGGCCTGGGTCCGCGATCTCGATCTGCTCCGTGGGCTGGAAAAGTTCTCCGACGACCCGGGGGTTCAGCGTGAGTTCATGGCTATCAAACGCGCCAACAAGGTTGAGCTCGCCGCGACGATTAAGGATCTGTGTGGCGTCGTGGTTTCCCCGGATGCGCTGTTCGACGTGCAGATCAAACGGCTCCACGAATACAAGCGGCAGCATCTCAATCTGCTGCACATTCTCGCACTCTACCGGCGGATCTTGCAGAATCCGGCCATCGATTTGGTGCCGCGCGTCTTCATCTTCGGAGCGAAGGCCGCGCCGGGTTACGACCTCGCGAAGAACATCATCCGTGCGATCAATGTCATTGGCGCCCGCATCAACGCCGACGAACGCATCGGGGGGAAACTCAAAGTGGTCTTCCTCCCGAATTATCGGGTTTCGCTCGCGGAAAAAATCATCCCGGCCGCCGATCTTTCGGAGCAGATTTCCACCGCCGGCAAAGAGGCGTCCGGCACCGGTAACATGAAGCTCATGGCGAACGGCGCGCTGACCATCGGCACACTCGACGGTGCCAACGTCGAGATCGGCGAAGAAGTGGGCGCCGACAATATCTTCATCTTCGGCCTCACCGTCGACGAGGTGGAGGCGCTCTGGGCCAAGGGCTACCAACCGTGGGACTATTACCACGCCGATGAGGAGCTTCGCGCGGTGATTGATTGGCTGGGCAGCGACTATTTCACCCCGGGCGAACAGGGGGCCTTTGGTCACGTCCACGCGAGTCTGTTGCAGGGTGGCGATCCCTACCTGCTCCTCGCGGATTTCCGTTCCTATTCCGACGCGCAGGCCCGGGCTGATGCCGCTTATCGCGACCAGACCAAGTGGGCGAAGATGGCCATCCTCAATACGGCGCGCGTCGGCAAGTTCTCCAGCGATCGCACGATCCGGGAATACGCGCAGCAGATTTGGAATCTGGCGCCGGTGCCGGTGCGCTAAGCCGGAGCGGCGGCTTTCCAGCCGCCGTTCGTGTTTGCCCGCCGGCGTGCCCCAGAGCGGTCCTCCGGTCACGCAGCTCGTTTTGAGTGCTCTCGAACGAACTCCGGTGGCGCGGTCGCTCACGCTTGAGCAGCGGACGCGAGTTAAACCGCCCGCTTCGCCACCGCCGCCGAAGTTGACTGGTAACCGTCGCGTGTTTCCGAAATCTATTCCCCATGCGTCGCCACGTCCTCTGCCTGCTCGTCTCCTTAGCCTGCGCGGCTGCGGTGGCTGCGGCGGAGTCGGTGCGGCCGATTCCTCCGCTGACGGCCGATCTTTCCGGCCAGCTCTCGCTGCCCAAAATCCCCGGTCTGCCTCCGCTCGCGTGGCGCGTGCACGCGCGCTCCGCGGCCGGCCACAGCCTCGCCTTCGACGCCACGGCGACCGCGCCGGGCTTGGAACTCCGCCTTGAATTTACGCTCCCCGGCGGCGAGTCGCCGGGTACGTGGCGCCTCGTGCGCGCGAAGTGTGACGCGGCCTGGTGGTGGCGCCTCAGCATTGCGCAGGCCGGAGTGACAACGTTGCCCGCTGATTTCACCTTTGCTGGGCAGCTCACTTTGGAGGGGGCCGGCCGGTGGCGCGGGTCCGAGGCCACCGGCACGTTGTCTGCCACCCTCGCTGCCGGCACCGCTGGCAGTAAATCCCAACACTGGAGCGCGAGTGGGCTGGAACTTGCTGCCGACCTCGAGCTCACTCCGACGCGCGTCGCCGTGCGCACCGCGCGCGCCCACGTGGACACGATTCAAGCCGCCGGGCTCACGGGGAGAAATCTCATTCTTGAGCTTGCCGGTGCCGAGGCCGGCCGCCTTGCGGTGAGTCGCGCCGAGGTCGCGGCCTTCGGTGGGCGGATTACTCTGGCGCCCTTTACGCTCGATCCGGTCGCACCGGCGGTGAACAGCGTCCTTGAATTTTCGGGCGTCTCGCTCGGTGACCTCGCCAGCTTCGTGCCCCAAGCGCTCCAGCAAGCCGGCGGCCAAGTCGCTGGGCGCTTATCGTTGAACTGGAGCCGGCAGGCCGGGCTGGGGCCCGCTAACGGGTCCCTCGCGGCCGCCGCGGGACAAGCGGCCACGGTGCGCCTCGCCTCGTCTCCGGGGTTACTCACGGGGAATTCACCTCCGCGCATCGCGCTGCTACCCGCAGCGATGGGACCGCTCAGCCGCTGGTTCTCCCTCGAAAATCCAGCTCATGGCATGCTCCAGCGCATCGAGCTGGGTCAGGCCCCTCTCGCCGTGGAAAACCTCAGCCTGCGCCTTTATCCGGATGGGGCGGGTGGCGCGCGTTCCGCTCAGGTCGAGGTCGTCGCCCGCACCACCGGCGCGGGTGATGTGGTCGAAAAAGTCACGTTCACCGTCAACGTCTCCGGCCCCCTCGATCACGTGCTGCGTCTCGGCCTGGATGACCGCGCGAACATTCGCCTGAACACGGCCAGATGAAACCTGAGTTGCCCTTTGCGGTCTCGTGTGTGCAATCCTCGTCTATGCTCCGCTGCCTCCCGCTTCTCGTGACCGCGCTCGTTCTCGGCGGTTGCATCCACGTCACGATGGACCCGATTCAAGTCCACGCGACGATCGACGTGAACGTGAAAGTCGACAAAGCCCTCGACGATCTCTTCGGCGACCTCGACAAGCAGGACGCGTCCATGAAATCCGCTGCGAAATAAAAAACCCTCTCCTCCCGCTCGTATGAACACCCAGCTCCGCCTTTTCGTTCTCCTCGGCCTCGCTTTCTTCTCATTGGCCGGCAGCGCCGTAGCCCAGGATATCGCCGCGGCGAAACAGCGCATGGCTTCCCGTCAATCCGAAGTCGCTTCGTTGAAAACCAGCGGTGCGGTCGGTGAGAACAACCGCGGCCTCCTCGAAGTGCGCCGTAGCGGTGGTGCTTCCGCCAAGATCGTCGCCGATGAAAATAGCGACCGCGGCGTGCTCTACGCCGAAGTCGCCAAGCGCACCGGCGTCTCCGTCGACGACTCCGGCCGCGCGCGCGCGAAGCAAATCGCCGCCAACAGCGCCGCCGGTGTTTGGATTCAAAAAGAAGACGGATCGTGGCACCAAAAGTAGGGGCGAGGGCGGACTTCTGTCGGCCGCACCGTGCGAAAACCTGCCGTGTGCAAAGCCGGACTGCGGTCTGATCTCCGTTGGTCCAGCGCTTGCATTCGTCTTCTCCGCTGACTTCCTTTTGCCCAATGAAATTGCCCCGCTTCGTCTCCATCCTCGTCGCGCCCGTGGTGCTCTCGACGGCCGTTTTCGCGGCCGATTTCGCGCCCGCGATCATTTACGACATGGGCGGCAAGTTCGACAAGTCGTTCAACCAGTCGGCCAGTGACGGTACGGTCCGATTCAAAAAGGAAACCGGCATCGAGGTCCGCGAGTTTGAGGTCACCAACGCCGCCCAACGCGAACAAGCGATGACCCGCTTTGCGCAACGCGGCTCCCAAGTCATCGTCGCCATTGGGTTCTCCCAGGCCTCCGCCGTCGAGGCCGCGGCTAAGAAATTCCCGAACGTGAAGTTCGCGATCATCGACGGCACCGTGAATCTGCCGAACGTCCAATCGATCAACTTCCGCGAACAGGAATCGTCCTTTCTCTGCGGCATGGCCGCCGCGCTCGCTTCGAAGACGGGCAAGGTGGGTTTCGTCGGCGGCATGGATATTCCGCTGATTCGTAAGTTTGCCCAAGGCTACACCGACGGCGCGAAGTTCGTGAATCCTCAGGCCGAGGTTTTCCAAAACATGACCGGCACCACGGCCGCCGCTTGGAATGATCCCACGAAAGGCGGCGAACTCGCCAAGGGCCAGATCGGTCGCGGTGCCGACGTTATTTTCCACGCCTCCGGCAATACCGGTGGTGGGGTCATGCAAGCCGCGAAGGACGCCGGCAAGCTGAGTATCGGCTGCGACGCCAACCAAAACTATCTTCATCCGGGCAGCGTCCTGACTTCCGCCGTGAAACGCGTCGATATCGCCGTCTACCAGACGATCATGGATGCTAAAAACGGCACGTGGAAGGGCGGTCCCGTCGTCCTCGGTCTGGCCGAAGACGGCGTTGGCTATTCCCTCGACGAGCACAACCGCACGCTCATCACCCCCGCCATGGAAGCCACACTCGCCACCGCCAAAGCCGACATCATCTCCGGCAAACTAAAGGTTGCGGAGTACAAGGTGCCGTAAATTTAACCACGGAGGGACGCGGATTGCGGCCGATCTTTTACCGGCACCGGCTCCTCTCCCCTCTGAATCCGTGTTCATCCGTGGTTGAAAAATCCGTAGCTCCCGCCCTCGAGCTGCGCGCCATCGACAAGCGTTTCGGCACCGTCCACGCCAACCGGTCCCTGAGCTTTGCCGTCGCGCCCGGCAGTATCCACGGGCTCATCGGTGAAAACGGTGCGGGCAAGTCGACGCTGATGAATATCGTTTACGGATTTCACCGGGCGGACTCCGGCGAGATTTACGTGCATGGTCGCCGCGTCGATCTCGGCTCGCCGCAAGACGCGATCCGCGCGGGCATCGGCATGGTTCACCAGCATTTCATGCTCGTGGAGAATTTCACGGTGCTCGAAAACGTCGTCCTCGGTGTCGAGGGTGGCGCGTTGCTCGCGGGCGGACTCGCCCGCGCGAGGAGGGAACTCGAAAAGCTCGCCTGCGACTACGCGCTCGCTGTGCCGCTCGACACCGTTGTGTCCGAGTTGCCGGTCGGACTCCAGCAGCGCGTGGAGATCCTCAAGGCGCTCTACCGCGGCGCGCAGATTCTCATTCTCGACGAACCGACCGCCGTTCTGACGCCACAGGAGGCTGACGCGCTCTTCAACATGCTGCGCCGTCTCCGCGACGAAGGGAAATCCGTCATCCTCGTTACCCATAAGCTGCGCGAGATTATGGCCATCACGGATCGGGTGACGGTCATGCGGCAAGGCGTCATCGTCGGCGAAGTGGTCACCGCCACCACATCGCCGCGGGAGCTCGCGGAAAAAATGGTCGGGCGCGCCGTGCTGCTCCGCGTCGAAAAAAAACTCGCCCAGCCCGGTGCCACACTCCTCGCCGTGCGCGACCTCGAAGTCCGCGATCGCCTGGGTGTCGCCCGGGTCAAAGGCGTCAGCTTCGACCTTCGCGCGGGCGAGATCGTCGGCGTCGCCGGTGTTTCCGGCAACGGCCAGTCCGAACTCCTCGAGGCTCTCGCCGGTATCCGTTTGCCAACCCGGGGCTCGATTACGTTGCAGCATCACGACCTCGTGCGCGAGCACCTCGGCCCGCGAGAGCGTCGCGCGCTTGGCCTCGCGCATGTGCCCGAGGATCGTTTACGCATGGGCGTCGTCACGAATTTCTCCGCCGAGGATAACGCGATCTTGGGCTACCACGACCGCGCCGAGTGCACGCGCGGCGGCTGGCTCGACCGCGCCGCTATTCGCAAGGCCTGCGAGGGGAAAATGGCTGCGCACGACGTGCGCCCACCGCTGCCCTCGCTGCGCATCGCGGCGTTCTCCGGTGGCAACCAGCAAAAGCTCGTGCTCGCCCGCGAGATTGATGTGGACCCACGGGTGCTGCTCGTCGGTCAGCCGACGCGCGGCGTCGACATCGGCGCGATCGAGTTCATCCACAAGAAACTTGTCGCCCTGCGCGACGCCGGGAAAGCCCTCCTGATCGTCTCGGTTGAACTCGACGAAATCCTCGGTCTCGCCGATCGCATCCTCGTGATGAATGCGGGCGAGATCGTCGGTGAATTGTTGCGGGCCGACGCGACGGAGGAAAAAATGGGGCTCCTGATGGCCGGCGTGAAATCTGAGGGTCCCGCATGAGCGCCTCCGCCAAACTTCCTCGTTGGGCCGAACGGGGGTTGCTGCCGCTGATCAATCTCGCTGCCGCCCTGATCCTTTCGGGCGTCGTCGTGAAAATTCTTGGCGAGAGTCCGTGGGCCGCGCTGAAGCTGCTGGTGAGCGGGGCGCTCGGCACCCAAGAGGGGATCGGCTACACGCTCTACTACGCCACGAATTTCATCTTCACCGGCCTCGGCGTCGCGGTCGCGTATCACGCCGGGCTCTTCAACATCGGTTGCGAGGGTCAGGCCTACGTCGGTGGCCTGGGCAGCGGATTGGTCGCGCTGTGGCTGGGTGACCGCGCCCCGTTACTCGTGGTGCTGCCGGTCGCGATCATGGCCGGTGCCGCGTTCGGTGCCGCGTGGGCACTGATCCCCGCGTGGCTCCAGGCGCGCCGCGGCAGCCACATTGTGATCACCACGATCATGTTTAACTTTATCGCGGCCTCGTTGATGACTTATCTGCTCGTCAACGTCCTCATCAAGCCCGGCCAGCAGTCGCCTGAGTCGCGGGAATTTGGTGCGAATGCTTTTCTCCCCGCTGCGCACGAACTTTTTGCGAAGATCGGAATCACGTTTTCCCCGTCTCCGTGGAACCTCGCTTTTGCGATCGCGCTCCTCGCCGCGGCGCTCGTGTGGGTGCTGGTGTGGCGCACGCGTTGGGGTTATGCGCTCCGCGTCGCGGGGCAAAATCAGTCCGCGGCCGTTTACGCCGGCATTTCGCCTTCGCGGATTATTATTCAAGCGATGCTCTTGTCGGGTGCGCTTGCCGGCTGTCTCGGGCTCAATGAACTCCTCGGCTCGCAGCACCGGATCCTCATTGATTTTCCCAGTGGCGCCGGCTTCGTCGGCATCGCGGTCGCGCTGATGGGCCGCAATCATCCGGTCGGGATCTTAGTCGCCGCCGTGCTCTTTGGTGCCCTCGCCCAAGGCGGTTCGCAGCTCGCCTTCGACCTGCCGAAGATTAATCGCGACATGGTCGTCGTGATCCAGGGCTTGGTGATCTTGTTCTGCGGTGCGCTGGAGAATGTTTTCCGCACGCCACTCGCGAAACTGTGGCCCGGGCGCCTCGCCCGTAGTCCGCAACCCTCGGGCGGGATGCCCGTACCGCGCTGACGATGGAGACCTACACGCTCATCGTCCTCACGCTCGCCGCCACGATTCGCGTAGCGACGCCGCTGCTGCTCGCGGCGATCGCCGGGATGTTCTCCGAGCGGTCCGGCGTTGTGGACCTCGGTCTGGAGGGGAAAATGCTCGGCGCCGCCTTTGCTGCCGCCGCCGTGTCCGCCGCGACCGGTTCCGCGTGGGCCGGGCTCGGCGCAGGGATCGCCGCCGCTGTACTGCTCGCGTTGTTACTGGCATTTGCGACCGTCAGCCAGCGCGGCAATCAAGTCGTCGCGGCGATGGCCATTAATATCATGGTGGCCGGGCTGGGTCCGACGCTGGCACTCGCGTGGTTTAATCTCGGTGGCCAAACGCCGCAGCTCGACGGCCCCGGCCAACGTTTCACGTCGCTCGTGTGGCCCTGGGCCAGCACCGCAGCCGAGCATCCGTTTCCCGGGCTGCTCTATGCGCAGCTGCTCAGTGGCCACAACCTGATCGTTTACGCCGCGGCCGCATTGGTACCCGCGAGCGCCTGGGTGCTCTTTCGCACGCGCTTTGGACTGCGGCTGCGCGCGGTCGGCGAAAACCCTCACGCGGTCGATACGGCGGGCATCTCCGTGACTGGACTCCGCTATCAGGCGATTTTGATTTCAGGTGTGCTCTGCGGTGTGGCCGGGACCTATCTATCGACGGCCGCGAGCGCCGGATTCACTCGCGATATGACCGCAGGCAAGGGCTATCTCGCGCTCGCCGCGTTGATTTTTGGAAAGTGGAAACCGTATCCGACGCTCTTCGCTTGTCTGCTGTTTGCGTTCACGGATGCGCTCGCCTCGCGTCTCCAAGGTGTCGCGCTCCCGCTCGTCGGCGTCATTCCGGTGCAGGCGATTTTGGCCTTACCCTACGTGCTCACGGTGCTGCTGCTCGCCGGTTTCGTCGGCAAAGCCACGGCGCCAGCCGCCATCGGGGTGCCCTACGCGAAGGAGAAATGATGGCTGGATAACGTTGAGAGCGGAGAGCTCCCCATCGGCCACCTTCGCTCTGGTCTCGCAGCTCTCAGCACTCAACGCTCCATACCGCTCCTCATGACCATCCACGATCGTCTCGCCGCCCATCTCACAAAAACTCCCGACACCGGCCGCGCGCTCTTCGTTGCCGGCAGTGCCACCGTCGTGGGAGACGTCACGCTGGGTGCGAACTCCAGTGTGTTTTACGGTGCCGTACTCCGTGGCGACATCGGGCGGATCGTCGTGGGCGAGGGGAGTAACATCCAGGACAACGCGGTTGTTCACCTCGCTGACGACCTCGATGCGACCATCGGTGCGTGGTGCACGATCGGTCACTCGGCCATTGTCCACGCGTGCACGATCGAGGATGAATGTCTGATCGGCATGGGGGCCACCGTCCTCGACGGTGCGCGCATTGGGGCGCGGAGTATCGTGGGCGCGAACTCCCTGGTGCCCCAGCGCTTCACGTGCCCGCCCGGCTCGATGGTGTACGGCTCGCCCGCGAAAGTCGTGCGCCCGCTCACCGACGCCGAGCAACGGTCCCTTCGCCCGTGGGCGGAGAAGTATGTCGTGGTGGCGACGGCGCACGAGGCGCGGGCGTAGAGTGGCGCTCAGGCCTCGACCGGTGGCGCGGAGGGTATCGCGCCCAAGGCGGATTGAAGTCCGCCTCACCGCTCCAGCGTGAGAAACGTGTAGCGAAAATGATCGTCGGCACCCTCGCGTCGGGCCGTTTCGCGCCACGCCAAATGCCGCCACTCGGGCATAAACGTGTCGCCCGGCACCTCGGCGTGGATGAGGGTGAGGTCGAGAATCAGGGCGCGTCCGGTGGCCTCCGCGAGGGCGAGCGTCTCGGTGTAAATCCGCTCGCCGCCGCAGATCATAATTTTTCCGGGTAAGGATTCTGCGGCGGTGAGGGCATCGCCTAAGTTCGCGGCGATCTTCACCGTCTCGCCGTCCAGCGCCGTGTTGCGCGTGATCACAATCGGCCGTCGGCCGTCGAGTGCGGCGCGCGGCCAAGTCTCGAAACACACGCGGCCCAGTACGACAATCTGTCCAGCGGTCTCGCGGTGAAAGTGCTTCGTATCCTCCGGGATATGCCACGGCAGCTTCCCGCCGCGACCGATCACGCGGTTCTCGGCGCAGGCGACGATGAGATGAAGTGGCTTGGGCATGAGCGACTCACTGAACCGACTTATCTGGGGAACACACGGAAATCCTCGGGGTTTTTGTTATTCTGGACGTGTCACTCGCGACGTGGTGTCGAACCTGCCCGCCCTCGTCGGGCGCACGCCGGCGCTGACGCTCACGCAGGCGACTGAGCCATAGGTTGCGATCCTGCTGACGCGTTTCAAAGTGCGCTTGCTAGGGCTGGTTGGGTCGCGAAGCCTATCGGCGCCATGTCGTCCCGCTTCCTCGCTGCGCTGCTCTGCGCTCTCGTCTGCCGCGTCCTGCACGCCGCCCCGATTCCGGCGGGCCCCGGCACGTTTGAATGCCCGAACGGCACCGAGCCCATCACCGTGTTCACGTACAAGCCGCCGACTTACAAAGATGGGCCATTGCTCATGGTGTTTCACGGAGTGGGGCGCAACGTCGAGGACTACCGCAACTTCGCGATCACTTTGGCCGAGCGCTTTGGGTTGATCGTCGTGACACCGCTGTTCGACAAAGAACGCTTTCCGAGCTCACGCTACCAGCGCGGCGGTTTGCTCGACCCGAACGGCAAGACCCAGGCCTCCGCAGCGTGGACCTACGCGGTGATCCCGAAAATTGTCGCCCACGTGCGCGGCCTCGAGGCCAAGCCGAAACTGCCTTACTATATGATTGGTCACTCGGCGGGCGGACAATTTCTCGTGCGACTCGCGGCGTTCATGCCGGGTGAGGCGGTGCGCATTGTGGCCGCCAATCCGGGCTCCCATCTTTTCCCGGACCGGGTCCAGCAATTCGGTTATGGCTTCGGCGGCCTGCCGGACGAGCTGAGCAATGACGATGTGATCCGCCGTTATCTTGCGGCCCCACTCACGATCTATCTTGGCACCGGGGACAACACGCCCGAGCACAGTTTCGACGCCAGTCCTGCGGGTATGGTGCAAGGCCCCCATCGGCTCGCGCGCGGTCGGGCCTGTTTCGCCGCCGCGCAGACACTCGCGAAAGAACGCGGGTGGGCGTTCAACTGGCGCACGGTCGAGACACCCGGCATCGGCCACGAAGCGGCGTTCATGTTCGCGGCGCAGGAAGCGGGCGACGCGCTTTTTGGAAAATGACCGAGCCCATCCTCCTCTCCGCCGAAGTCGCTGCGGCCCTCGCCGCCGGGCGCCCCGTCGTCGCTCTCGAATCAACGCTCATTACGCACGGTCTGCCGTATCCGGCGAACGTGGAAACCGCGCTCGCGATGGAGGCGGCGGTTCGTGAGAGCGGGGCTGTGCCGGCGACGATCGCTGTGCTCGGCGGGAAGATCACCGTAGGCCTCGCGCGGGCGGACATCGAGCGACTCGGGGCGCTTCCGTCGGGGACGGTGCGGAAGTGCTCGCGACGGGACTTGCCGATTGCGGTGGGACTCGCCGAGGACGCCGCGACGACGGTGGCGGGCACGATGATCATCGCGCACATGGCGGGTATCCGCGTTTTTTCTACGGGGGGAATCGGCGGCGTGCATCGCGGGGCGCCGTTCGATGTGTCCGCGGACTTGCTCGAACTCGGTCGCACGCCGGTGGCGGTAGTGTGCTCGGGGGCGAAATCGATTTTGGATTTACCGCTCACGCTCGAGGTCCTCGAGACGCAGGGCGTGCCCATCCTCGGGCTCGGCACCGACTCTCTGCCCTCGTTCTACTCGCGGAGCAGCGGCCTGCCGGTCGATGTCTCCGTCGCGACGCCGGCTGAAGCCGCCAAGGTCGTCGCGGCGGCGCGGCGGCTCGGCGCGCAGCATGGAGTGCTGCTTGCGGTGCCGGTGCCGGCGAAGGACGAGCTGCCGACGGAGCGGGTCGAGGCGGTGATTTTACAGGCTACGGCCGAGGCGGCGGCGCAGGGGATTTACGGGAAACGGGTAACGCCCTTTTTGCTCGGTCGCGTGGCCGAACTCACCGGTGGCGAATCGCGGCGGGCCAACTTGGCGCTCTTGATCAACAACGCGCGCGTCGGCGGTCAGCTCGCGGTCGCCCTGTGCGCGTTGGAAAACGCCGGCCAGCGGGGTGTCACCGCGCGCAACGATGATCGCGGCGGTTCGCCGGGCCCGCTACGCTCGTAGATTTCTTCCATGATCCGTTGTTTCTATCTACTCATCCTCGTCGCCGCGCTCTTCGTCCCTCGTAGTGGGTGGAGTGCGACGGGACCGGCGGTCGGACCTTTTTTTGAGTCGGCCCAACCGTTTTTTCATTCGCAGGTTGAAGTCTTTGCGCCGACCCAGGGGAAAACGACGGGCGAAAACATGGTCGTGCGGGGAATTGTGCTGCCGCTGTCCTCGGGGCATTGCGTGTTGTTCGACCAAGAACTGCTGCGCGTCGCGGCCATTTGGCGCACTCCCGCCGGTGGCACTCCGGTCACGTTGGCCACGATGGCGCAGATTTCTTACGCCAATTTACGCCAGAAGGCGGGGGCGGGGCATCCGCGGCCGACTGGCCCCGTGTTGATGAGCACGGGCGTTTTTCCCGGAGTGGCCGGCGAGAGCGGCGCCTTGCGCGACGACCCACGTCCGACGGGACGCGAAGGCGAGGCCGGTCGCGGACCGCTGCCCACCACGTTCGGTCGGTTCGACGGAATCGAATTGGCTGGAGCGGTTGCCGTGCTGCGTTACCACGTCGGCACAACCGCAGTGGCGGAGTGGCACGAGGCCCGCAGCACGGATGGCTTGGTCGAGGTCATTCGACATTTCGAAATTGCGCCCCACGCGCACGCGTTGGTGTTCGCGCTGGGTGTGGGCGGGGTGGAGCCGCTGAGCCTCATGGCCAATGCCGATGCCTTCGTGGTGGCGAAGCAGGACGCGGGATTTGTCGGCACGCTGGCACCGTCGAGTGTCCGGCAACGGGTCAGTGTCGCGTGGCGCTTCGGGGCGAGTGGCGGAGCTGGGGCATTGCCGGAGACACCGCCGCTGCCGCGGACGAGTACCCAGCGGCGCTGGGCCGGCACGGTGACGGCCAGCGTGCAACGCGATGCGCTCGCGCAGAATGGGCTCGTGCTCGACCGCATCGCGACTCCCGACGCCAATCCATGGGCGCGACGCGTGCGTGCGGCCGATCTGGCGTTTTTGACTGACGACCGGGCGGCGGTCGTGACTTACGATGGCGACGTGTGGCTGGTCGACGGATTTGCGGATCCGCAACTCACGCGGCTCACCTGGCAGCGCTTCGCCTCGGGGCTGCATGAGCCGCTGGCCATCGCCGCGCCGCAGGGGATGATTCAGGTGGCCACCAAGAACGGTCTCGTGCGGTTGCATGCGCGCGACGGGAGCGGGGAGGCGACCTGGTTCGAGAATTTCAGTGATCAGCTCCTGCAGAGTCAGACGACGCGATCGTTTCCCCTGGATATGGCGATGGGGCCCGATGGTTCGACTTATGTGACCCAAGGCGGAATTGTCGATCGGAGTGGCATGCAGGCGGGAGGAGAGGGGACGGCGCACACCGGTGCGATCGTGAGAATTTCCCCCGATGGCCGAAGCGCGCAGGTCGTAGGGAGCGGCGCTCGCGAACCGTTTCTCGCGGTTCATCCGACGACCGGTGTGGTGACGGCGACGGATCAGCAGGGGCACTACATTCCCTCCTCGGTGTGCTACCTCGTGCGACCCGGGGATGATTTTGGTTACGTGCAGGACAAGCCGACGAAGCTCGCCCGGCCACTCGTGTGGCTGCCGCATGAGCAGGACACCTCGTCGGCGTCCGAGGTCTGGATGGTCGGTCAGGGGATGGGCGCGTGGAATGGGCGGTTGCTGCATCTCTCCTATGGAACGGGTCGCGTATTTCTCATTACGCCGGATCTGGACGCGCCGATGGCACAAGGCGCGGTGATTCCGCTCGATTTGAAAACAGATCTGCCGCTGCTCCATGGCCGGATGAACCTGCGTGGGGATGCGCTGTTTTTTGCTGGGCTGCAAATCTACGGGACGAACACCACGAACAACTGGGCGTTGGGCCGGTTGCGACCGGGCAAGACAGAGATCGTCACCGCATTGGCGGCGCGATCCTGCGAGGACGGCGTGGTGCTGGAGTTTGCCGCACCGCTCGACCCAGCCTCGCTGGGCGCGGAGAAAATCGCGGCGCGCGCGTGGAATTATAAACGCAGCTCTGCTTACGGCAGCGGGCGCTACGCACTCGACGGTGCGGCCGGCGTCACGCCGTGGGGCGTTGCCCAGACGGTGCTATCGGCGGATCGGAAATCGGTGTTCGTGCATTTGCCGAAACTTCCTGCGGTGGCCCAGCTCGAGGTGCGCCACGATTTTAGGATGGCCAGCGGCACGGCCGCACGCGGCGTAGTTTATTTTACGATTCATCAGCCGCGCTCACTCGATTTGGCGAAGGCAGGTTTTGCTGGCGTCGATCTTTCCCAGCAACCGGTCGTCGTGGCCCGCGCCAAAGAGGAGCTCGCGTCAGTGGCGATCGGCAAGGCCCTGGCGGAGAGCGTGGGCTGTGCGACGTGTCACTCGGCGGATGGGACGACCGAGGGCAAGATCGGCCCCACGTGGCAGCGGTTGTTTGGCAGCAAGCGGACGTTACTCGATGGCACCAGTGAACTGGCGGACGAACTTTACCTGCGGGAGAAAATTCTCGATCCGACGCAAAAGCCGACCAAGCCCGGGGTGATTGAAATGCCGAGCTATCGCGGAGTCCTGAGTGAGCAGCAGGTGGAGTCGCTCGTGCTCTATATCAAAAGCCTCGGTGCCCGGGGAGGCCGGGCCGAGTAGGCTGAATATCTCAGGCTCGCCCCGTCGAAGGCAGGTGTCACCGAGCGCACATTTTCAGCTCCATCCGGGATCTTTTTAGAAAATATTTCCGCGATGAGCGCAAGGTGGACGCCGTTGATTTCTAAGTTCGACCGGCTGCTGACCGGGCACAAAAAAGGGCGGGTCCGAGACGCCGCCCCACTTTTAAACCTGATTGGCTGCGGCGATTAGCTCGCTGGCACGATCGTCACGCTCTCGACTTCGACGCGGTCGATCGGCGTGCTCTTCTCGCTGCCGCCGACGGAGACGTTGGCGATGAGCTCGAGGACGTCGTCGCCCTTCACGAGTTGGCCGTAAGCCGTGTATTGGCCGTCAAGGAAACCCGCGTTGCCGTGGCAGATGAAGAATTGGCAGCCGGCGGAGTCCGGGTGCGAGGAGCGGGCGGCCGAGAGGACGCCGCGGACATGGGGCTTTTTGTTGAACTCGGCTTTGACCTTGTAGCCGGGGTCGCCGGTGCCGGGCATTCCCTTGGCACCCTTTTTGGTGTTGGGGCAACCGCCTTGGATCATGAAACCCTTGAGAATGCGGTGAAATGCGGTGCCGTTGTAGAAACCTTCGCGGGCGAGTTTTTTGAAATTCTCGACGTGCTTCGGTGCGACGTCGGGCCAGAAGGCGAGGGTCATTTCTCCGAGGGAGGTCTTGATGATGGCGTGTTCGGTAGGTGCGGGAGTGCTCATGGAAGTCGCAGCGAACCGGTCGCGCTCGGGTGCCGCAAGAACCAATTTGCGCGCCGCGTGAGACCTGCTCACCTTCAGAAATGCGCCGCCTAAGTTTATTGGTTTCCCTATTTTTTCTCCCGCTGATCACCTCGGCTGCCGAAGTGATCCGGCCCAAGGTTGTCGTGGTAACAATGTTCGAACCTGGCAAGGACACGGGGGACAGCCCGGGGGAGTTTCAATTTTGGGTGGAACGTGAAAAACTCACCGAGGTGCATGCGTTCCCGCAAGGCTACCGAGATTTGCGGACGAACGCGGAGGGGAGCGTGCTCGGTATCGTCACCGGCGTGGGCACGGCCAAGAGCACGGCTTCCATCATGGCGCTGGGGCTCGATCCGCGCTTTGATTTGACGAAGAGCTATTGGTTGGTGGCGGGGATCGCTGGCATCGATCCCCATGACGGTCCGCTCGGTGCCGCGGTGTGGGCCGAGTGGTTGGTCGACGGCGATCTGGGGCACGAGATTGATGCGCGCGAGATGCCGGCGGGTTGGACGACGGGGTACATTCCGTTGCGAAAAAAGAAACCCTACGAACTGCCCGTGGACCGCAGTGAGGGGGAGGCCTACCGGCTTGGTCCGGGTTTCGTTGAGTGGGCCTACCAGCTCACGAAGGACACCCCGTTGGCCGACACCGCCGCGATGCAGAAACGGCGCGCCCTCTACACCGGTTATCCAAAAGCGCAGCGGCCCCCGCTCGTGATGAAGGGCGATAACCTGTCATCCATGACCTATTGGCACGGCAAGATCCTCAATCAGTGGGCGAATGATTGGGTTAAGTATTACAGCGAAGGCGCGGGCAACTACGTCACAACGGCGATGGAAGATACGGGCACGATGCAATCGCTGACTTTCCTCGCGCGGGCTAAACGCGTCGATGTGCGGCGCGTACTCGTGCTGCGCACGGCCAGTAATTTCGACATGCAATGGCCCGGTGGTGACGCGGCGGATAGCCTCAGCGGTGAAAAACTCGGGCCCGGATATTCGGCGTATCTCCCCTCGCTCGAAGCGGCGCATCGGGTGGGCAGCATCGTCGTGCACGAACTCGTGAAGAACTGGCCGCGCTACGAAAACGAAATCCCGAAGAAGTGACGCGTCGGTGACGCGTAGCGCAGATCACTACTCAATGAGCTCGCGAGGAGCATGGGCGTGGTGACGGGCAGCGTGCGGGCGGGGTGGGCTTGTTCGAAGGCGTAGCCGAGGGCGAGCAGGCGGGCTTCACTGAACGCGGGACCGATGAACGACAAGCCGACCGGCAACCCCGGATCCGAGGTGAAACTCGCCGAGACAATCAAGTTGGGCCAGCCGGTGACGTTCGCGAGGATGGCCGTGCCGGAGTAGATTTTGGGCGGGAGCGTGACGCCATCGTCCTTGATCAGGCGCGGTGGGCGGACCCCGTGGGTCGCTCCGGCCATAACGTTGAGTGCGTCGGCAATGCCTGCGCCTGAGCCCGCCGCTGGAACCGCTGGGTGAGCGTGCGAGGACCTGGGGGAGAATTTGACCGCCAAGGGTGCTGAGGGCGCCGCCGCTCGCGAACTCGCTGAGGTTGACCTTCGCGATGATCACGCACCCGGCAGCACGGAGACGGCGGATGTGTTCGGCGTCTTGGACGCGGGGCAGGGCGGGCAGGGGCCGAAGCGAGCGAGGGGGCGCTCAATCAAACGCGTCGTCGATCAACTCGCAGAAATGATGGATCAAAAAGAGATGGGCCTCCTGTGTGGCCGGGCCGCAGTTGCCCGGGATGATGAGATCGCAGGTGGCGAGGCCCTTGGCGTGGCCACCGCCGCGGCCGAGGAAGGCGATGGACTCGAGCTGCAGCTTTTTCGCTTCGTGCAGGGCGGCGAGGATGTTGGCCGAATGACCGCTCGTGGTGAGCACGACGAGCAGATCTTCCGGGCGCGCGAAGCCGGCGATTTGACGCGAGAAGGCGTGTTCGTGGCCGTAGTCGTTGACGACGCAGGTGAGGAGCGAGCCGTCGGCGGAGAGAGCGATAGCGGGCAAGGCACGGCGGTTTTTGGCGTAACGGCCGACGAGTTCGGTCGAGAAATGGGCGGCCTCAGCTGCGCTGCCGCCATTGCCGCAGATGAGCAATTTTCCGCCACGGCGGAGCGTCGCGAGGATCATCTGGCCGGCGCGGTCGATCTCGGGGCGAATTTCGGAGAGCGACTGCAAGGTGCGGACGGTTTCGGCGAGAGAGACTTCGAAGGAGCGCATGGTACGGGGAAGGAAAGTAGCGAGCAGCGCGTAGCGGGTAGCGAGTAGAAAAATGGGGTCGGAGCCGAGTACGGGGAATGCGCCGAATCAAGCTCGCTACCCGGTCCATGAACCTCAGTACTTTTGAGGGTGCGCCTCCGCAAACTTACACTCCGCCACTTTCGCAACGTGGGCTTTGCTGCGTTGGAACTGAAGGGGCGGCAGCAGTTTTTGATCGGGGCGAACGGCCAGGGGAAAACGAATCTACTCGAGGCGGCGGGTTTTTTGACCGCGCTCCGGTCGTTTCGCGCGGCGGACAATAAACTGCTGGTCGGCCACGGTGAGCACACGGCGGCGATCGCGTGCGAGCTGGAGCACGAGCGGCAGGGCGAGACGAAGGTCACGATCAAGCTGCGGCACGACGGCAAGGAGCTCTGGTGCGACACCGAGCGCGTGACGCGGCTCGCGGATTACCTCGGGAAATTTCCGACGGTCGTATTTTCGTCGCAGGATTTGCAGTTGGTGCGGGGCTCGCCGGCGGGGCGGCGGCGTTGGTTGGACCTGACGTTGGCGGCGATGGACGCGGGGTATTTGCGAGCGTTGCAGACGTTCACGCGGGCGCTCGCGGAGCGGAATGCGTTGTTGAAACGAGGCGTGGCGGACTCCGCGCAGCTCTCAGCGTTCGAGCACACCTTGGCCCCGGCGGCAGCGGAGCTGATCCGCCTGCGAGCGGCGGGCCTCAAAGCGCTCGGCGCGTCCTTGGAGAAAAACTACGCGCGCTTGTGTGATGAGTCGGAGCCGGCCGGGCTCGCGTATGAGCCGGACTTTGCCGAGCCCTCGGCGGAGGCGTTGCTCGCGCGGCTGGAGTCGGGGCGGTCGCGCGATGCGCAGTTTCGCACGACGCTCGTGGGGCCGCATCGGGATGACTTTCATTTTACGGTGCGACACGCCGCGGCGAAGGAGTTTGCTTCAGAGGGGCAACAGCGATCGCTGGTGCTCGCGCTGCGCTTGGCGCAGGCGGCGTGGTTTCATGAAAAGAGCGGTATCCGGCCGGTGCTGCTCGCGGATGATGTCCTCGGCGAACTTGACCCGACTCGGCGGCGGCGGTTTTGGTCGGCGATCGACGCGGAGTCGCAGGTGATCGCTACGGGGACGAGCTTGCCGGATGCGGTGCTGGGAACGTGGCAGGTGTTTGCGGTGGCGGATGGTGTGTTTACGGAAAAAGTGCTTGATATGGAGGCGACCGCGTGACGCTGGAGCCGTGGCAATGGGCGCTGGCGGTGCTCGCCGCGCTGATCGTGGGGATCTCGAAATCCGGCATCGGCGGGCTCGGGATTCTTGCGGTGGTCCTGTTCACTCTGATGATGCCGGCGAAGCAGGCGACGGGCACGGTGCTGCCGTTGTTGTGTTTCGGCGACATCGTGGCGTCGGCGACCTATGGGCGGCACGCGAAGTGGCTGCACGTGTGGCGGCTGTTTCCGTGGACGGCGGGTGGTGTGGTGCTGGGATGGCTGGCCTTTGATCGGGTGAACGACCGGCAGGCGCAGGGTCTCATCGGCGCGATTATCCTGGGGCTGGTGGTGATGCAACTCATCCGGCGCAAATGGGGCGGGCACGAGGCGGAGCATGGGGCGTGGTTCGCCCCTGCCATCGGCGTCCTCGCGGGTTTCACGACGCTCGTGGCGAACGCGGCCGGTCCCCTCATGGTCGTTTACATGCTCGCGATGCGGTTGCCGAAACTAGATTGGGTTGGCACGAGCGCGGTATTTTTCCTGCTACTCAATCTCTTCAAGGTGCCGTTTATGATCGATCTTGGGTTGATTCATGCGACGAGCGTTGCGTTCAACGTCTGGCTGGCTCCGGTGGTGCTCGCGGGCGCATGGTTCGGACGGAAACTCGTCATGAAGATCGATCAACAGGCGTTTGAAAATCTCGCCCTCGCGCTCAGCCTCATTGCCGGGCTCAAGCTCGTCCACTCATCATGGCGCGGATGAACGTCAGGCAAATGTGGGCGGCGAAGCTGGCGGGGAAACCGGTGCCGGCGGCGCTGGACGTGCCGGCGAATGGCGCGGCCTCGGGACAGGCGTCGTCGGGGGTGCGGGCGCGGACGCCGTTTAGCGGGGTGGTGTTGGGGATCGACCCGTCGCTACGCGGGACGGGTTTGGCGCTGGTCGAGTTTGCGGTGGGCCGGCAGCCGATTTTGTTGCGGTGTCAGACGGTGAAGGTACACGCAAAACTGCCGATGGCGGTGGCGCTCGGAGAGATTCATCGGGCGGTGGCGGCGTTTTTGGATGCGGCGAAGGACGTCCGGCACGTGGCGCTGGAGCAGACGATTTTTGTGCAAAATTTTCAGACGGCGCAGATCCTCGGTGCGGCGCGCGGGGCGGCGATCTCGGCGGCGGCGTTGCGAGAGAAACCGGTTTTCGAATACGCACCGTTGCGCGTGAAGCAGGCGGTGGTGGGTGCGGGCCGCGCGAGCAAGGAGCAGATGGCGCGCACGGTAATGGCGCTGCTGGGACACGGGCGCACGCTGGCGCTGGATGAGGCGGACGCGGCGGGCGTGGCGTTGTGCCATGCGTTCACTTGGCGGGAGTGAGAGGGAAGGACCAAGGACCAAGGACCAAGGACCAAGGACCAAGGGCCAAGGGCCAAGTGCCAAGTGCCAAGTGCCAAGGACGGAGGAGGGGAGCGGATTTTTTTAACCGCGAAGAGATTTCGCCAAGCGGCAAGATTTTGGAGTGCGACGGCGGGTGATCGCCTGGTCGGGGAATCGGAGGTGTCGGCTGATCGCCGAAACGGGGTGTGTGCGCGCCGCGCGGCGGCGGGCTGGGGCGGACGCCGGTGGAAAGAGGGCGGCGTGCCGACAAGCGGCCGCGCTGCGATGGGGTGAATGGGCTGGCACTTGCCGCCGTGCCGTGGCGCGGTGGCTGGGGTGATTCGATTCCGGCTCGAGGCCGCGCGACCGTAAAAGTGCGCGGTCCCATTCAAACGTCAGTGCAACCCGCTCGGTGCAGGTGCAGCGTCACGTCAAACCGGCGACGTGCGAGGCCGGGGCGTCCACTCGCTGGCGCTCGCGGCTACGGGGCGTTGGCCCAAGGGGAATTTAGCCGAGGACGGCTTTGAGGACTTTGCCGAGATCGGTCGCGCGGTAGGGATTGGTCAAGTAGCCGCAGAAGCCCAGGTCGAGATACTTGCGCGCCGACTCGGCGTGGTCGTAGCCGCTGGAGAGAATCGCGCGGACTTCGGGGTCTATTTCCTTGAGCGCTTGGAAGCACGCTTCGCCGCTCATGCCTCCGATTACCGTAAGGTCCATGATGACGGCGTCGTAGGGGCGTC
>CAMCHO010000031.1 GCA_945874455.1 Opitutus sp. GAS368
GAGCGCACCCTGCCCAATATGCGCGGCGGCGATCTGCTCGTCGGCTCCTTCGCGCACGGCCAGATCGGCTGGAACCGCCCTTTCGCCGGCGCGGGCAACTACCGCACTCCCGTGCCCGGTCTCTATCTCTGCGGCGGCTCGACTCACCCCGGAGGCAACGTCACCGGTCTCTGCGGCTACAACGCCGCCCGTGTCATCGCCGCGGATACAGCCAAGCCGCTGTGGTGGCACCCACCCGATCTCGAAGCCGCGTGGGCGTCTCTGCCCGGATAGTCGCCGGCAAAGGCGCGCGACCGCGGCGCGAAACTCCCTTGGATTCCCCCGCAATCCCCGGACGCGCATTGCGGCTTTTTTGCCGACGACCCCGCCTCGTCTACGGAATTTCGTAGACTTCCAAGAGTGCCGCGCCCGCTTTGCTGTCCGCGCTCTTCACCTGCATCGTGTAAGGGCCTGGCTGCAGCGTGAGGATGATCGCCGCATCCCGGCTCGCGCTGTCCTGTAAACGAAACGCCCCCGCTCGGTCAAAAGCCTCGGTCAACACCTTGATCGTGTCTTCATCCTTCCCCCAGCCTTCGTTGGAGCCGATCGCGCGACTGCCCTTAAACACGGTGAGCTGCGGGAGCCCGAGCGGGTCGGTGAGTCCGAAACTGGCAAGCGAGGGCCCGATCGCGCGCACCAACACCTGCCGCGGCGTCTGCCCGGAAATCACGAAACCACTGGTGAGCGCATCGTCTCCGCCCGTGACGCGCGCCAACATTGAAATATTACTCATCGCCGCCCCGGAGCTGGCCATGGCGGACGCACTAAAGATGTAGCTCAATTTTTCGCCTTCGCCTACCCGCTTACCCGAGTAGCGGCAAGCGACGCTCGGTCCACCGGTGTCGAACACCTCGAGGAGGCCGTATTGCTGGCCACCGAGAATCGGGCCACCCACGTAGGGACCGCCTTTCGGCGCACCGGTGTGGGTGAGGGAGGCCGCGTGCAACACCGTCAAGGGCGCGCCGCCGCCGGTCGCATAATCCGAATGGGTGCCGTCATCAAACGCGTGGCCATGCATATCACCCGAGAGCAGCACGAGATTGGTAATCCGGTTGTCCCGGATGAAATTCGCGATCTCCGTGCGCTCCGTCGTATAGCCACCCCAGGTGTCGGCACCTAGTTGGGCCGGCGCGATCCACGGCTGACTGCAGATCCACAGCGTCAGCGGAAAGCCCGCGTCGCGGGCATTGATCAACTCCTGCTTAAACCAAGCTTTCTGCGTCGCACCCAAGCGGGTCTTCGTGGCGCTCTCCCGTAGGGTCGGCGAGACCGCCGCGCTCCGGTTGTCCGTCATGATCACCCGCACCCGGCCGATCGTGAACGACTGCGCCATCGTGCCTCCGGCCGCCGCAATCGGGTAGTGCGGCGTGCGCTCTCGGTAAACCGTGCGGGCCGCGTCGCGCCCAATCGCCGACGTATCCGAATCGTTGCCGGAGAAATCGTGGTCGTCCCACATGTAGGCGAGGGCCACGTTGCGATAGAGGGCCGACTGCACGGGGTGATTCAACACCGCGTCGTAATTTTCGCGGTAATCTTCGGGGTTGGTACTATCCGTATCGTTGTAGTGAAGATCCCCCATGTGGAAAAACATGAGCGGTCGCTCCTCCGCGATGGCATCAAACGCGCTCTGGTTCGGGAGACGATAATCGCTGCACGAGGCGAACGCGATTTTGAAAGAACCAGTGCCCAATGGAAAGGTCCGGAGCCGACCACGGGAAGCCGGTTCCGTGCGGAGCACACCCCCCACCTCCACCCCGTAAAAATAGTCGGTATCGGGCTGCAATCCTTGGACCGTAAACGTCAGCGTGTTTCCCGCCGCCGCCGCCGCCGTGCCGATCGCGGAAAACAAGGCGGGCTTCAGCGACTGATTCACGCTGATCTGGAGCCGCGCTCTCACGCCAGGCGCTGTAAACCGCGCGACCACGTTTGCGCTGGTCGAAGTCACGCCACCACTCCACACACCGCTCCCAAAGGGGGAGGGCGTTTGCGCGGATGCGACCGAGATCGCAAACACGAGCCCTAGCGTGAAGAGGCAACGACGAAACATGGGGCAAGAGGTTCAGTCACATTCGGCCCGAAAGAGGGCAGGGCAAGCAGGATTTCAGGGGGATCAGCCGCCCTCAGCCCTGTCCAAAACCGCCGCCTGCGCTGCCTGGCCCGCGGTGACGATCCGGTGACAACCGCCAGGCGCGTCCGTCCGATCGAAACGACCCACGCGATCTCGGCGTCAAAGCGCCACGTATGCCCTCACAGAATACTGCGGGAAATCCCCTTGCCCGTCAGCCTATTGAGCACGAACTTCGGCTTTCAGTTTGCCTCTCCTCCGCTCTCACGCCCATGCCTACCAGCCCGAGATTTGCCCCTTTCCTCGTTTTCGTTGCGAGCCTCCTGGCACTGCTCTCGGTGGCGAGCCTGCGCGCCGACCCCGTCATCACGGAATTCATGGCGTCGAACACGACCACGCTCGCTGATGAAGACGGCGCGTTTCCCGATTGGATCGAAATTTTTAATCCCGACGCCACGGCCGTGAACCTCAAGGGCTGGTATCTAACCGACGATGCCCGCGACAAGAAACGCTGGTCATTTCCCGCCGTCACCCTCGCCCCGCAGGGCTACCTCGTCGTGTTCGCCTCCGGCAAGGATCGGCGCGATCCAGCGAAACGGCTCCACACGGACTTCAGCCTCAATGCCGATGGCGAGTATCTGGCGTTGATCAAACCCGATGGCGTCACCGCTGCGACTGAGTTTGCTCCAGCTTTTCCGGACCAACGCACCAATGTCTCCTACGGCTCGGGTCTGCCCAGCGCCGGCGGCGCCAGCACCGTCTACTACCTCCAAACCCCGACCCCGGGTGCCGCTAACACGGCCGTGCAAAACGCCCCTTTGACGGAAACCGTGAAATTCTCGCGCTCGCCCGGCCCGTATGCGACGACCTTCAGCCTCGAGCTATCCGGCGCTGCCGCCGGCCAATCGATTCGCTACGTGTTGATCGCACCCTCCGCCGCCGGCACCGCCAGCCCTGAACTCACCGCCACCTCACTCAAATACACCGCGCCCCTTGCCATCAGCACGTCCGTGGTCGTCAAGGCCGCCGTCTTCTCCGCCAACGATGCCGCCAAAGGTCGCTCCACGAGCACTCATTTCGTGAAAATCGGCGGTGCGACTGCCGCTGACCTCCTCAGTTTCTCCAGCATCTTGCCCGTGCTGGTGCTCGACAACCACGGCGCCGGCCCACTGAAAAAAGATAACCTCGATCACCCCGGCTGGCTCTATCGCTACGCGCCTAAAAGCCCAGGCACCCCGGCGCTCAACGCCGCCCCGGACCTCACGACCCCCGCAGACGTCACCGTGCGCGGTTCGTCCTCGGCCAGTTTTCCAAAAAAAGGCTACACGCTGGATCTCCGCGCTCCGTCCGGGGGAAAAAATGATGTCGCACTCGCCGGTTCGGTTCCGGCGAATAAATGGGCACTCAACGGCCCGTGGTATTTCGATCAGACGTTCATCAAAAACAGCTTCATCTATACGCTGAGCAACCGGATGGGGCGCTGGGCCCCCGCCACTCAGCCCGTCGAACTCTTTTTCCATACCGGCGGCGATCTCGGGGCCGTGGACTACGCCGGGATCTACGTCCTGACCGAAACCATCGAGATCGATTCACAAAAAGTGAATATTAAGCAACTGGCGGACGCCACCTCCGCGACCGCCGACATCACCGGCGGCTATCTTTTGAAATTCGACCCGCCCGACACCGATGAATTCAGCTTTTACACCACCCGCGATGTCCCCGGCGGTGCGGCCGAGATCATCGTCGCCAACGCCAAGGCCGCCGATCTCTCCACGGCCCAACGCGATTACATTCGGACCTATGTCCAGCAAATGGAGGACACGCTCTTCAACGAATTTGCGCTCGGATTCTCGACTCGTAACTACCTCGACTACATCGACCGCGCGTCCTGGGTCGATCATCACCTGCTCAACGTCTTCTCCGCCAATTTCGACGCTCTCATCCGGAGCGCCTATTTCTCCAAAGATCGCGGCGGCAAACTCGTCGCCGGCCCAATTTGGGACTTCGATCGCGCCTTCGGTGCGGCGACCTACTTCGCCACCACTACCCCCAACGTGTGGAGCATTCCAGGAGCAGTGGACTTCTGGCGAATCGGTTGGTGGGGTGCCCTCGCCCGCGACCCCGAATTCATGCAAGATTGGATCGACCGCTGGCAATCGCTCCGCCAAAGCGTCCTGTCCGACGCCAGCCTCCTCGCGCTCGCCGACTCCCAGTCGGCAGCGATCGGTCCCGCGGCCCTCGCTCGCGACGCCGCCAAGTGGCCGCAAACCACGCCTGAATATGTCCCCGGACTCACCGGCGGCCTCACGGCCATGAAAACGTGGTTTACCACCCGCACCGCTTGGATCGACGAACAATTCGTCGCCGCTCCTGCCCTCACCGCTGGCGCCACGACGATCACCGTCCGCGCCGCCACCGGCGCGCAGCTCGCGTACACTCTTGATGGCTCCGACCCTCGCTCCCTCGGCGGTCGCCTCGCACCCAACGCCCTCCTCACCTCCGCCCCGCTCACCGTTCCCTCCGCGAGCAATCTGCACGCGCGCAGCTACCGCGCCGATCGCGAGGGCGTGTTCCCCGGCTCCCCGTGGAGCTCGGCCACCGGCGGATCAAAATCCTCGCCGCTCGCTCCCGTCGCCCGACTGATCAACATTTCCGCTCGCGCCCTCGTCGGCACCGGCGAAAACGTCCTCATCGCCGGAGTCGTCGTCAGCGACACCGCCAAAAAAAGTTACCTCGTCCGCGGCATCGGCCCTACACTGGGCTCATTTGGCGTTCCCGGCGTGCTCGCGGATCCCGAGCTCAGTATCCGTCGCGCCGACAACACCGAGATTTATAAGAATACCGGTTGGCGCACCGGCGCCGACGTCGCGTCCTTGCCCGCGATTTCCCAATCGTTGGGCGCGTTTGCCCTCGGCACCACCAGCGTCGATTCCGCCCTCCTCCCGCAAGTCGGCGCCGGTGCCTACACCGTACGCGTCTCCAGCCCGACCGGAAAAACCGGCGTGGCCCTCGCCGAGCTCTACGAGACCGGCTCGAATGGACGCACCTCGAACCTCTCGGTTCGCGTGCAAGTGCAACCCGGCGACGGCGCGCTGATCGGCGGCTTCGTCATCCAAGGCCCCGCCTACAAACGCGTGCTCATCCGCGGCATCGGTCCGACGTTGAAAGTCTTCGGCGTCGCCGCGGCCTTGGCTGATCCCCTGCTCACCATCGTCAATGACAAGCAAGCGATCGTCGCCACCAACGATACGTGGTCGGCCGGTACCGAGACGGCCGCGCTCGTCGCCGCGACGGCCAGCGTGGGTGCCTTCGCACTCGTGCCCGGCACCGAAGACGCCGCGATCCTCATCACCCTCCCGCCGGGCGCCTACACCGTGAAGATCGAAGGCAAAAACGGCGCCACCGGCGTCGCCCTCCTCGAGATTTACGAGGTGCCGTAGCCCGCGCGCCCGCGCCCCGTCACCGGGCCGCCGCCGCGAGCGTCGCCAAAATTGCCTTCTGCATGTGGAGGCGATTCTCGGCTTGGTCGAAGATGATCGAGCGCGGATTATCCAAAACGTCCTGCGTCACTTCCTCGCCCGCATGCGCCGGCAGGCAATGCATGAAGAGGGCATCTTTCTTGGCCGCCGCGAAAAGTTTCCCCGTCACCACGTAGGGCGACATCACGCGGATGCGTTCTTTGGTCTCCTCCTCTTTGCCCATGCTGACCCACACATCGGTGTAGACCACATCGGCGCCGCGCACCGCCTCCAGCGGATCGGTCGTGAATTGGTAGTCGGCACCTCCGGGAAATGTCTCTTTCGCGAGCTGCGCTTGAAACTCCGCCGACGGCGCAAACTCCTTGGGTCCCGCGAGCGAGATGTTCATGCCAAACAGATTTGCCCCAAGAATCCACGAGTTCGCCATATTGCAGGCCGTGTCACCGAGAAAGGCGATTTTCCGGCCGCGCAACGATTCCACGAGCTTCGCGCCCGTCCGGCCCTTGGCCCAACGCTCCGTCATCGTAAACGCGTCAGCGAAAATCTGACACGGGTGCAGAAAATCGGTGAGCGCGTTGACCACCGGCACACTCCCCGCAGCCGCCAGCCGCTCCACCTCAACATGATCGAAGGTGCGCACGATCAGCCCATGGACAAACCGCGACAGCACCCGCGCCGTATCCTCAACCGTCTCACCGCGACCGAGCTGAATGTCGTTCTTATTCAGAAAAAGCGGATTGCCGCCGAGCTCATGAATGCCGACCTCAAACGAAACCCGCGTGCGCGTCGAAGACTTGGAAAAAATCATCGCCCACGTTTGGCCCGCGAGCGGTCGCGGTGCGCTGCGGGTGCCGCGCTTCAGTTTCAACTCGCGCGCCAAGGCAAATAGCTGGGGCAATTCGGACCGCGCAAAGTCGGTCTCTTTGAGGAAGTGCTTCATTAAAAACAAAGGGGTGTAAGCCTAAGGCGTGCCGCCCACGAGGGAAAAATCAAGGATCGGCTCAGGCTTTAGCCGAAAGCACCGCACGGAAAATTTCGACGGATTTCGACAAGTCGGCGGAGGTGACGTTGAGCGGC
The DNA here is from genome assembly GCA_945874455.1 of Opitutus sp. GAS368. Taxonomy (GTDB): domain Bacteria; phylum Verrucomicrobiota; class Verrucomicrobiia; order Opitutales; family Opitutaceae; genus GAS368. The sequence goes on from CAMCHO010000031.1 coordinate 6,661, forward strand.
GGGAGCAGGCGGACCACATTACCTCCAGCGGGTGCCGCTAAGAGGCCGCCTTCGGCCAACGCCTCAATCCACGGCCCAGTCTCACCCGTCATCTCGAGGCCGATGTGAAAGCCGCGCCCGCGCACGTCGCGCACATGCGCCGGGAAATCGGCAGCAAGTTCCTTCAATGCGACGAGCCACGGCGCCCCAAGCCGCGTGACGTTTTCCAACAGGCGCTCCTGCTCGATCACGTCCAACACAGCCAGAGCGGCAGCACACGCGAGCGGCGTGCCGCCAAACGTGGTGCCGTGCGTTCCAGGCGTGAAAAGGTCGGCTGAACGCTCGCCCACCCAGATCGCGCCGATGGGAAAGCCGCCGCCCAGGCCCTTGGCCATCGCGATCGCATCGGGTCTCACCCCAGCCGGCTCGAAGGCGTAGAAGGTGCCCGTGCGCCCGATGCCGCATTGCACTTCGTCGAGCAGCAGGAGCAGATTATTTTCATCACAGAGCCGGCGCAGGCCGCGCAGGAATTCCGGCGTGCACGGATTGATCCCTCCGTCGCCCTGGATCGATTCAACGATGATCGCAGCGGTCGCATCGTCGATGAGCGCGGCGAAGCTCGCCACGTCGTTGAGTTCACCGAAGGAAAAACCCGACACCAGCGGGCGGAAGCCGCGCTGGACTTTGTCCTGCGGGGTCGCGCTCATGCCGCCGAACATCCGGCCGTGAAACGCTTTTTTTGCAGCGATGACCTTGAAGCATTTCCCTTCCTCGCCGCCGGCCTTCTTCATGCCGTGCAGACGGGCGAGCTTGAGGAGCGCTTCGTCGGCCTCACCGCCGCTGTTGCAGAAAAATACCCGGCCCGGCCCGGCGTAGCCCACGAGGCGGCGCGCGAGCTCCCCTTGGTGGGGATTGCGAAAAAGATTACTGACGTGAATCAGCTCGCCCGCCTGGCGCTGCACACTCGCGACCCAGTGCGGGTGACAGTGACCCAATGCGCTGACCGCGATCCCCGAGGTAAAATCCAGATAACTGATACCCGCATCGTCCCACACCGTGGGGCCACTGCCGCGCACGAGCGTCAGCCGCGCGCGCGCATAATTCTTCATGACATGCGCGTCGTAGACTTCGGCGGTGCTGGTACGGACAATGGCGGGAGCGGTCATAGGCGTGAAAGTGAAAATGAAAGTGAAAGGATGAAGAAGCCTTTTCGCGTCCTAACGTTCACTTCCCCTCCCCTTTCACTTTCACTCTCACCTTCACTTTCCCTGCACTCAGCCGTGCACAATTTCCGTGCCGATACCGTGGTCGGTAAAAATCTCCAGCAACAACGAATGCGGCAATCGTCCGTCGATGAAGTGCACGCGTTGCACGCCTTCCTCCAGCGCGCGGATCGCACTCTGCACTTTCGGCCGCATCCCTTTGTCGATCACTCCGCGTTTCTTGAGGTCGTCGACTTGGGAAATCTTCAGCGTTGAAATCAGCGAGGCGACATCCGGCGGATTCGCGAGCAATCCCGGCACGTCGCTCATGTAGACCAAGCGACGCGCCCGAAGCGCGCTGGCCACGCGACCAGCGACGAGGTCTGCATTCACATTGTAAGGCTTGCCGTCATGGCCTTCCGCGACCGGCGAGATGATCGGGATAAAACCGTCGCCAATTTCTTTCTTGATCAGCTTCACCTTCACTTCGGTCACATCCCCGACGTAACCGAGGTCCACCGCGTTGCCTTCATCGTCCACGATAAGTTTTTCACACACCAGCACCGTGTCACCGGGGAGGCCCTTGGGCTTTCCTTTCGCGGTGGCGACGGCGTCGCACACGTCCTTGTTGACGATTTCATCCAGGGTTTTCTTCACGACGGCGATCGTCGCGGCGTCGGTTACCCGGTGGCCGTTGACGAAATTCGCTTTCAAGCCCGAGGACTCCATGGCCTTGGTGATCGCCTTGCCGCCGCCGTGCACGACCACGACGTTGATGCCGCACGCCGCGAGAAACGCGATGTCGTAGGCGACGCGGGTGCGGGCCACGGGATCGGGATCATCCATAAAACTCCCCCCGTATTTAATGACAAACGTGGAGCCACGAAAATCTTGAATGTAGGGGAGTGCTTCGAGCAGCACCTTGGTCTTAGCGGTTACTTCAGCGACGTTCATGATAGTTCAAAGCGCGCGACCAACAGCCGCAGCAAGGTGGAGAAATCGGAGAGGAGCGTTCACTGGTTTATTTTCGAAAATGCGACTAAGGCACGTGCCGCGCGCATTTCCACAAAAAATTTCTCGCACGACGCGCCGGAGCCCAACACTTCTTCGTGGTGCCTAGCACCAATCTCACGTTTCCCAATCGCGACTCACACCGCGCGTGGCTCGCCACCCAGGCGGCGCTACCAGCGGGCTTTCGTGTCGGCACGACACGGTTCGATTTCGTGCCGCGCGAGGCGCCGAAACCTGCGAAGATGACGCTCACGCTGATCGCGCTGGATCGGCCGACTCCGGATTTCGCGGCGGCGTTCACCAAAAATGCATTTCCCGGTGCCCCGATTATCGTCGGCCGCAAGCGCCTCAATGCGCCTGCACTCGGTGCCATTATCATTAATAATAAGATCTCCAACGTGTGTGCACCGGGCGGCGTCGAGACCGCGGAACGCGTGTGCGGGGAGGCCGGGCGATTGCTCGGGCTCGCTCCCACGGCCGTGTTGCCGAGTTCGACCGGAGTGATCGGTTGGTCGCTGCCGACCGACGCCATCCTCGCGGCGCTGCCACAGGCGGTGTCCGCGCTCGCCGGCGGCACGATCTTGCCCGCCGCCGAGGGCATCGTGACGACGGATCTTTATCCGAAAATTCGCCGCGCCGACGTCGGCGGCGGCAGCATCGTCGGCATCGCCAAGGGCGCGGGCATGATCGAACCCAATCTCGCGACCATGCTCGTCTATGTGCTCACCGACCTCGCGGTGCCCCGCGGTGAATTGCGCGCCATGTTGGCCAAAGCCATCGACGCCAGTTTCAATGCCATCAGCATCGACAGCGACACGAGCACGTCCGACACGGTGGCGTTGATCTCTTCGGGACGCGTGCCGTGCGAGGATTTTGGAGCATTCGAACGCGGCTTGCACACGGTGTGTCGCGATCTCGCCGAAGATGTTGTGCGGAATGGCGAAGGCGTCCGTCACGTGATCCGCGTGCGCGTCACCCAAGCTGCGAGCCCCGTCCTCGCGCGGGCACTCGGCAAGGCCATCGTCAACGCCCCTCTCTTCAAGTGTGCCGTCGCCGGCAACGACCCCAACGTCGGCCGCCTCGTGCAAGCCATCGGCAAGCACATCGGTGCCTTCGCCCCACAGACGGATCTCTCGAAACTGCGCGCGGCCATGGGCGGAGTAGAGATTTTCGCGAACGGAGTTTTTCAGCTCGATCCCAGCAAAGAGGCGGCACTCATTACTCACCTCCGCGGCGCCGAGCTCTACGCGAGCGCCGCACCGAAGGAGGGCGTCTTCTCCGCTCCCATCGACTTCCCGCCGCACGAACGCTGCGTGGAACTGGATATCGAAGTGGGTAACGGCGTGGCGTCTGCGACCGTGCTGGGCGGCGATCTCACCCACGAATACGTGAGCGAGAACGCGGATTACCGGAGCTGACGGGGCGCGTGGCAGGGGTCGTCACACCCCTGCTTCCTCGGGCTTACGGGCGAGCCGCCCGCACCACTCAAACGAGCCCCGCCGTCTCGTCGAAGCCGAACCATAAATTCATAATCTGCACGGCTTGGCCGCTGGCGCCTTTCATGAGGTTGTCCTCGGCGGAGGTGATCACGAAATTGCCGGTGCGCGGGTCGTGGACTGCGGAAATATCGATGCGGTTCGTGCCGACGACGTGCGCCGTGTCCGGGGTTTCGCCAGAAGGCAAAATCTGGACGAAGGGCGCATGGGCGTAGGCCTGCCGCCACGCCGCGTAAACATGCTCAACCGTCGCCCCAGGCGCCGCCGGCACCGTAATCGTCGTCGCGATGCCGCGGCGCATGGGCGCGAGGTGGGGATTGAACTGGATAATCGTCGCCGCGCCCGTGTGCAACGCGAGCTGTTCTTCCACCTCCGCGAGGTGGCGGTGTTTCACTAGCCCGTAGGCTTTCGCGCTCTCGGCCCGCTCGCAAAAGAGAAAGGCTTCTTCAGCTTTTTTTCCCGCCCCACTGACGCCGCTGAAAGCGTTCACCACAATATGCTCACGCGTGACGACCGCCGCTTTGAGTAACGGCACGAGCGGCACCAAAATGCTCGTCGGATAACAACCCGGTGCCGCGATGAGCTTGGCCTCCGTTTTCCACGCGGGCGCCGTGAGCTCGGGCAACACGAATCGCGCGGAGGGCAACAGCCCGGGCGCATGGTGCTCGCCGTAATATTTTTGGTAGGTCGCGAGGTCGGCGATGCGGAAATCGGCGCTCAGGTCGATCACCCGCTTGCCGGCGGCGACAAGTGCCTGCGCATAAATCGCCGCGGTGCCGTGCGGGAGCGCGAGGAAAAACAACGCAATATCCCCGGCCGCCAGCGCGACGGGGTCGGAATCGACAAACGTCAGCCCGCGATCGATTCCCCGGACCGGGGGCATCACGGACGCGAGGGACTTTCCCGCGTGCGTGCGTGACGTCACTGCCGCAAGCGTCACCCGCGGGTGCCCCAGAAGCAGTTTGACCAAAATTTCGCCGGAATAACCGGCCGCGCCGACAATACCTACGTTCGTCATAGTGAGAGAGTGATCTGCATCCGCCCCGACGACCGGGTCAAATCACAAACCGCGCCAAACGAAAACCGCCCGCACGTTTCCGTGCGGGCGGTTGTGCTCGCAGCGCACCACGCGCTGCAACCTGCTTAGAACGCGTGGCTGTAGCTGATGGTCACGACGCCGCGACCGACCGCGAGCGAGTTAGCACCCTTCGGGGAGCTCCCCTGCTTGATGAACGCGTCGCGACCCTCGGTGTAGGCGAAGCCGACCGTGAGCTTGGACTCTTTCGTGAGCTGAAACGGCGCCGCGACGCCCAGCTGCCAATAGTCGCCCCACGCCTTGACGCCCGGGGTCGTGTTGTTGGCCGCTTCCGTAACCCGGTAGGTGCCGATCTGGCCGGTGAAGTCGAGCTCCGTGCCCAGATCCTTCAACGGGAGAGCATAGACGGCGGTGAGCTCATAGGTCGGGCCGCTCAGCACGACGTCATAATAATACTTCGGGGTCAGCTTGACGCCGGCCACCGTGTAGTTGACCGCGAGACTCGGTTCAGAAGTCGAACGATAGTAACCGGCATTCGTGGGCGCCTTCGGGTACACATAGAATGTGAAACCGGGCACGATCGTCAGATCCTTGCTCACCGAAAAGGTGTAGGATCCGTAAAGGTCGAACTCGGGAGCGGAGGAATCCTTCACCTTGTCCTTGAACGGGAGGTTGGACCAGAGGCCGGCCGTAAAATCGCCAGTGGCGACTTCGACGGATGGCTGCCAGGAAGGACCGCCGAGGCGTTGGCCGCGGAACATATATTGGGATACAGCCGAGAACGTGCTGGTCACCGCGTAAGCGGGAGCCGCAGCCGCGGGCGCCGCCGGGGCCTGCGCCCGAATCGTAACAGTGCCCACCGCAGCAAAGCTGAGGAGGGAGAGGAGGAGTTGCTTGGTCATTGGTAGTTAGGTTGGTATTCTGTTTGAGTGACCATCCGTGAGGATAGTCGCCGCCAATAGAGCAAACCGCGCGCGGATTGTTCCAGGGCAATTCGTGGCATACAAAATTTCGCCCACCTACAACGTGCGCCGTCGCCGTGAATCGTGCGCCAAGAATCCACCGCTGACATGCGTCGCATGAACCCAACCTGACCTAGATGTCATAAAAATGAATCAAACGCATAACTGGCAAGAATGCTGCTGAGGAGGGGCGCAGAAGGAACTGATTCCTAAGTTCCCAAAGCAACTAACCTCCCACACCAACCAATGAAATCACGTATCACAATCGCGGCAGCGCTTACGCTCGCCTCTTCCCTGCCGGCCTTCGCCGATGTCAAAGTCAACGATTCGCTCTCCGTCGGTGGCTATGCCGCGGGATCGTATCGCAACACCAAATCCGACCCGGGAACCGCCGTCGACAAATTCGACCTCGACGCCGCAAAAACCCTCTTCACGGGTTCTTTCAAGCCCGTCACCGGCGTGGTGAGCCTCTATTATCAGCCCGGCGCTCCCAGCGACGTCACCCTGCTTGATGCCTACGCCACCGTCGATGTCGGCAGCGGCATGAGCGTGACCGCCGGCAAGTTCCTGAGCTACCTCGGCTACGAGGCATTCGATATTCCAAATATGTCCCAGGTCTCTTACGCCAACGGTGATTTCCTCGGGCCAATCCCCGGCTACCACTCCGGCGTGCGGCTCGACGGAGGCGATAAAGACACCGGCTGGGGCCTTGCGCTCGTCGATTCCGTCTACTCGGGACCAAATTACCTCAAGGGCGACGGCGAGCTAAAGCGCAATGCCGGCTTCGAGGGCTACTTCACCTACAAGGCCATTCCCGATGTCACCCTCTGGGCCGGCTTTGCCTACGACACCAAGGGCAACGTCATCCACAAGAATGACGAAATCCTCACCATCAATTTCTGGGCCAGCTACAATCTCACCAAAGAAGTGACCGTCGCTGCCGAGTGGGTTTCGAAAGACGGCGGCAAGGGAGACAAAGGCTACAACTGGCTCCTCTTCCTCAACTACGCCATCGACAAGAACTGGTCTTCTGCTTTCCGCGTCAGCGGCGAGAAGCTCAGCAACGACGGTTCTAGCTTCACCAAGCTCACCGCCGCCCCGACCTACAAGATCAATGACAATTTCTCGGTTCGCGCCGAGCTGTCTTACTACGACTACAGCAAGCACACCGCCAAAAGCGCGACGTTCTTCGCCGTCCAGTCGATCTTTAAGTTCTAAGCCCCGCGCGGCCCACCGCCGCTGTCAGTCGTTTTTCCACGGTGGTCGCGCGTTTCCGCGACCACCGTTTTTTTCGCCCGCGCCCAGCGCGGTCAATACCCCCTCTTCTCCACTTCGTTAAATTTCCACCGCTTTAGCGGCGGCACGGCTACTGCCTTGCCTCCGCATCTCGCCCAGCCCACCTCCCGTCCCAACATGATCACGAAATTCACTCAACTGCTCGGCGCCGGCGCACTCGCGCTCGGCGCGTCATTCGCCACTGCTCACGCAGCCGAAACCGTCAAAGTCGGCGTCCTCCATTCCCTCAGCGGCACCATGGCTATCAGCGAAACCTCGCTGCGCGATGTGCTGCTCTTCACCTTCGACGAGATCAACGCCAAGGGCGGCATCCTCGGCAAGAAGATCGAGCCCGTCGTCGTTGACGGCGCTTCCAACTGGCCCCTCTTCGCCGAGAAAGCCAAACAACTCCTCGAGCAAGACAAGGTCGCCGTGACCTTCGGTTGCTGGACCTCCGTTTCCCGCAAATCCGTCCTTCCTGTTTACGAGAAGAACAACGGCCTCCTCTTCTACCCCGTGCAATACGAGGGCGAAGAAGAATCCCAGAATGTCGCCTACACCGCCGAGGCCGTTAACCAGCAGGCCACGCCCGCCGTCGACTACTACCTCGCGGAAGGCAAAAAGAAATTCTACCTGCTCGGCACCGACTACGTGTATCCACAAACCACGAACCTCGTGCTCCTCGAGTATCTCCTCAGCAAGGGCGTAAAACTCGAGAACATCGGCGGCGGCTTCAAGAGAGACGAATCCGGCAAGATCATCGCCGCCGGCAAATACACGCCTTTCAGCCACACCGACTACCAGCAGATCATTGCCGAAATCAAACAGTTCGCCGCCTCCGGTGATGCCTGCGTGATCTCCACCCTCAACGGCGATACCAACGTGCCTTTCTTCAAGGAATACGCCGCCGCCGGTCTGACCGCGGAAAAGTGCCCAGTCGTTTCGTTCTCCATCTCCGAGGACGAATTCCGCGGCCTCCCCGCCAAACAGCTCGTTGGTCAGCTCGGCTGCTGGACCTACTTCCAGTCCATCAACACGCCGGCCAACAAAAAATTCGTCGCTGACTTCCAAGCCTGGCTCAAGACCACCAAAGCTCCCGGCGTCGTCAAAGAAGGCCGCGTGACCTGCTCACCCATGGTCCTCAGCTACGTCGGCGTTTACCTCTGGAAAGCGGCCGTCGAAAAGGCCGGCTCCTTCGATGTCGATAAGGTCCGCGCCGCCTACAAGACCGGTCTCTCGTTCGACGGTCCCGGTGGCAAGGTCACCACGCAAAAGAACATGCACGTCACCAAGAACGTCTTCATCGGCGAAACCAAGGCCGACGGTCAGTTCAAGATCGTGAAGTCCTTCGACAACGTCTACGGCGAGCCCTGGCTCAAGGGTCAGTTCAAGGCCAAATAAAGCGCGTCCGCCTCGCGCTTCACGCGAGGTATGGTCATGACACAGAAACTTGCGGGGCGGGTGCTGAAACAGCGCCCGCCCCTTTTGATTGGCACAGTACCAGCAATCATCAGTCGCCGTTAAACCATGAATTTCTTTAATCGCACCGTCCGCCTCCTCGCCTTCGCTGCGCTCACTTTGGGCTTCGTGGCGCACGCCGCCGATTCCGCAGGCGCGATCATCGCCAAGGCCGCTCTCGCCGAGACCCCCGCACAACGCATCGAGACCATCACTTCCCTGATCGGCTCCGGCGACGAATCGATCGCGGGCCTCCTCGCCGCGTGGAAGGAGGATGCGCTCTTTGTCTACACCGCGCCCGACGGCTCGAAAATTCCCGTCCAACTCTCCGGCGATAAAGACGATAAAGATTCCCAAACCGCTACCCGCGTCGACTCGGGCAAACCGCTCCTGTCACCCGCCGGCAAGCCGCTTCGCCTCGTCGCCAACGAACTCACCGCCGTCGAACACACCAGCGCCCTCCGTCGCGCAATGAAGGCTGTCCTCGACCTCTTGGATCTCTCCACCCCCGACCTCAAGAAGCGCATCAGCGCCATCCAAACCCTTGGCTTCGCCCAAGACGCCGAGAAACTCGCCGCCCTCCAAGCTCGCCAAAAAATCGAGAGCGTTCCGTCGGCGCAACGCGCCCTCCGTGAAGCAATCGCACTCATCGGACTCAAAGACGCCAACCCCGAGGTCAAACTGGCTTCACTCCAGGAACTCACCGCCCTCCACACCATCGGCAGCGCCGATGCCCTCAAGGCTGCCCTCGCCGACGCCGAAGCCACCCACCATCCCTCGCTCGCCGCCGCCGCCCGCCTCGCCCTCAACGCCGTCGAAAGCCATCTCACCCGTGTCAATTTTTTCGGCACCCTCTTCCGCGGACTCAGCCTCGGCAGCATTCTCCTGGTCGTCGCCCTCGGCCTCGCCATCACCTTCGGCCTCATGGGCGTCATCAACATGGCGCACGGCGAGATGATCGCTGTCGGCGCTTACACGACCTACGTCGTCCAAAATATTTTCGGCACCGGCCTCGCCCTCTCACCGTTCGGTTTCTCGTTTCACCTCCCGAGCATGAACACCGGCGGCTGGCTCTACGAAAGCTATTTCATCTTCGCCCTGCCCCTCAGCTTCCTCTCTGCCGCCCTCGTCGGTATCGCCATGGAGCGCACCGTCATCCAGTGGCTCTACCGTCGCCCGCTAGAAAGCCTCCTCGCCACCTGGGGCGTCTCGCTGTTCCTCCAACAATTTTTCCGCCGCGTCTTCGGCTCCAATAACGTCCAGGTCTCCAGCCCCAGCTATCTCTCCGATAACTGGACCTTCCACGATATCATTTTCGGCTGGAACCGCGTCTTCGTCATCGGCTTCGCCGGCCTGATCGTCCTCGGGGTCTGGCTCGTCCTCACGCGCACGTCCCTCGGGCTCCTCATCCGCGCCGTCATGCAAAACCGGAATATGGCCGCATGCATGGGCGTCCGCACCGAGCGCGTAAACATGCTCACGTTCGGCCTCGGCAGCGGTCTCGCCGGTCTGGCCGGTGCCTTCCTCAGCCAAATCGGCAACGTCGGCCCCTCACTCGGCCAGAGCTATATCGTCGATTGCTTTATGACCGTCGTCGTCGGTGGCGTGGGCAATCTCCCCGGCACGGTCGTCAGCGCTTTCGGCATCGGTCTCGCCGACCAGTCGCTGCAACAAATCCTCCTCAATCCCGTGCTCGGGAAAATCACCGTGCTCGTCGCCATCATCCTCTTCCTCCAATGGCGCCCCGCCGGCATCTTCGTCACGAAGAGCCGCAGCCTCGAGGGCTAAACCCGCTCACGCCCCGTCGCCACTCGCCCGTATGAGCGCTTCCACTACCCGCCGCATCGAGTTCATCGCCGTCGCCGTTATCGCGACGCTCCTCATCGTCGTCTTCCCACTGCTGAATTCCGCCGGCGTCATCAGCAACTTCACCCTCAACCTGTGGGGAAAATATCTCTGCTACGCCCTGCTCGCGATCTCCGTCGATCTGCTCTGGGGCTACACCGGGCTCCTCAGTCTGGGCCAAGCCTTGTTCTTCAGTCTTGGCGGCTACATGCTCGGCATGCACCTCATGCGCATGATCGGCGATCTCGGCCAATATCGTAAACCGATCCCCGACTTCCTCATCTTCCTGGGTTGGACGGAACTCCCGACTTTCTGGAAACCCTTTTCCAGTTTTCCCTTCGCTGCCGCGATGGTGATTCTCCTCCCCGGCTTGGTCGCCCTCATCTTCGGTTTCCTCGCCTTTCGCTCTCGGATCAAGGGTGTGTATTTCTCGATCCTCACCCAAGCCCTCACCTACGGCGGATCCCTGATGTTTTTCCGCAACGATATGCTCATGGGCGGCAACAATGGCTTTACGGATTATAAATTTCTCCTCGGAGCCGACGTCCGGGATGCCTCCACCCAACGCGCCCTCTTCATCGCCACCGCCGTCACACTCGTGCTGGTCTACCTCGGCTGTAGTTGGCTCAGCCGTACGAAGCTCGGCCTGATCCAGCGCGCCATCCGCGACGGCGAAAACCGCGTACTCTTCAGCGGTTACGCCGCCGCCGGATTCAAGCTCTTCATTTTTGTGGTCGCCGCTCTCATCGCCAGCGTCGGCGGCGCCCTGTACGTCCCGCAGGTCGGGATTATCAATCCTTCCGAGATGACCCCCGACAAATCCCTCGAGGCCGTCGTCTGGGTCGCCGTCGGCGGGCGCGGCACCCTGGTCGGCCCCGTCGTCGGCGCCATCGTCGTGAACGCTCTGAAGAGTTGGGCCACCCGCGCTTACCCCGATCTCTGGCTCTTCTTCCTCGGCGGCATGTTCATCATCGTCGTCCTCTTCTTGCCCGGAGGTATCGTCAGTATCCCCGTCCGCATCAAGACGTGGTGGGCCCGCCGCGCCGCCGCCAACGCCGCAAACTCCGCTCCCGTCGCGCCATGACTACCGACCAGGAAAAAACTCATCTCATCCTCACCGTCGAGGGCGTGAACAAGACCTTCGACGGCTTCAAGGCCATCACGGATCTCAATTTTTACCTCGACCGCGGCGAGCTCCGCACCGTCATCGGCCCCAACGGCGCGGGCAAATCCACGTTCTTCGATCTCATCACCGGCCGCACCAAACCCGACACGGGGAAAATTGAATTTGGCTGGGACACCGACCTCACCGCTCTGACCGAATACGAGATCAATCGCCTCGGCATCGGCCGAAAATTTCAAACCCCCTCGGTCTACAGCGAGCACAGCGTCTGGGAAAATCTCCTGCTCTCGCTCAAGGGCCCGCGCGGCGTTTTTTCGACGCTGTTCCACCGGACGAGCACCGCGCAACGCGAGCGCATTGACGAGTTGCTCACGCTCATCCGTCTCAACGCCAAACGCGACTGGCTCGCCGGCCAACTTGCCCACGGAGAAAAACAGTGGCTCGAAATCGGTATGCTCCTCGCCCAAGACCCGCAGGTTCTCCTCGTCGACGAACCCGCTGCCGGCATGACCGACGACGAAACTCATCGCACCGGGGAACTGCTCCTCTCCCTCGCTGGCAAACACAGCATCATCGTCGTCGAGCACGACATGGCTTTCGTAAAACAAATCGCCTGCGGCGGCAAAGTCACCGTCCTCCACCAGGGCACCGTCCTGTGCGAAGGAAAATTCGACGACGTACAAGCCGACACCAAAGTCCGCGAGGTCTACCTCGGCCGCGGCAAACACGGCACCCGATGAACTCCTCGAAATGTAGCCCGCATCGTGAGAGGCGGGACTCCTCGCGATGCCGGCACTCCTCGCCCTGTAGCCCGCCTCGTGAGAGGCGGGACCGAACACCCCTCCTCCTGCCTCTGCTTTCTCAGTGTCTCTGCTCCTCTGTGGTTCCTTCCGAATGAGCGCCCTCCTCCAACTCACCGCCGTCGAAACCGACATCGCCGGCTCCCGCATCCTCCGCGGCGTCAACCTCGCCGTGAACACCGGCGAAGTCGTCGCCCTCATGGGTCGCAACGGCGTGGGCAAGACCACCACGCTCCGCACCATCACCGGCCTCCTGCCCGTACGCAGCGGCACCCTCACCTTCGCCGGCCAAGACATCGCCACACTCGCCCCCGACGTCCGCGCCCGCGCCGGGATCGCCTACGTCCCGCAAGGCCGCGACATCTTCCCGCACCTCACCGTCGAAGAAAACCTCCACGTGGGTCTCCTCGTCCACCGTCGAGGCCGGGCCTCCGACTACGCAGGCCTCGAACGCGTCTACAGTCTGTTTCCCGTCCTGAAGGAAATGCTGTCCCGCAAAGGCGGCGTGCTCTCCGGTGGTCAACAACAGCAACTCGCCATCGGCCGCGCGCTCCTCACGAATCCGAAACTCCTCATTCTCGACGAGCCCACCGAGGGCATCCAACCGTCAATCATCGACCAAATCGGCGATACGTTGAAAAAACTGAAAGCGCCCCGCGCTCCCGCCGACGTCTTTCAACGCGCCGCGCAGGACGTGCAAGCGGTCACGTTGGCCGTACAACACCTCAAACAGGAACACTCCCTCGCAATTCTGCTCGTCGAACAATACGTCGATTTTTGCCGCGAGGTCGCCGACCGCTACTACGCCATGGACCGCGGCGCCGTCGTCGTGTCCGGTGAGATTGCCACTCTCACGGACGACGTCGTAAAAAAACATCTCCAGGTCTAAATGGCTTTATCCGAGTTCCTCCGTGTAATCCGTGGTTAAACATTCCGCCCGATGCATCTGACTCCCCGCGAACGCGAAAAACTCCTCATCGTCACCGCTGCCGACCTCGCCCGCCGACGTCAGGCGCGCGGCCTCAAGCTCAACTATCCCGAAGCCATCGCGATCATTACCTATGAGATCATCGAAGGTGCCCGCGACGGCAAACGCGTCGCCGAACTCATGAGCTACGGGACCACCATCCTCACAGTCGCCGACGTGATGGAAGGCGTCGCCGACATGGTCCACGACGTTCAGGTCGAGGCCACGTTCCCCGACGGCACCAAACTCGTCACCGTCCACCATCCCATCCGCTGACCATGATCCCCGGCGAAATTATCGTGGCCGACGACGGCCCGCTCCTTGCGAATCTGCATCTCGCGACCCTCACGCTCGCCGTCGCCAACACCGGCGATCGTCCGATCCAAGTCGGCTCGCACTACCATTTCTTCGAGACCAACGAAGCCCTCCGCTTCGACCGCGCCGCCGCCCGCGGTTTCCGCCTCAACATCCCCGCCGGCACCGCCGTTCGCTTCGAAGCCGGCGACACCAAGGAAGTTGAACTCGTCGCCCTCGCCGGCCTCCGCGAGGTCTACGGCCTGAACGCCAAAATCAACGGCCGCCTCGATGCCAAACCTGTCGCCCGCCTCGTGAAAGACGGGAAGAAATTGAAGTCCACGCCCCGCTCCCGCTCATGAGCCTCCACCTCTCCCGCCGCCAATACGCCGAGATGTTCGGTCCCACCGTCGGCGACCGCGTGCGTCTCGCCGACACCGATCTTTTCGTGCAAGTCGAGCGCGACCTCATCGCCGAGGGCGGCGGCTACGGCAACGAAATCAAATTCGGCGGCGGCAAGGTCATCCGTGACGGCATGGGTCAATCCCCCACCGCGCTCGACAAGGACTGCCTCGATCTCGTTATCACGAACGCCCTCATCCTCGATCCTCTCCTCGGTATCATCAAAGCCGATATCGGCATCAAGCACGGCCTCATCGTCGGCATCGGCCACGCCGGTAACCCTGGCATTCAATCCGGCATTGGCTCCGTTTACGCCGACCCGAAGACGAAAAAGAAAAACGCGATGGTCGTCGGGGCCGCGACCGAAGTCATCGCCGGCGAAGGTCACATTGTCACCGCCGGCGGCATCGATACCCACATTCATTTTATCTGCCCGCAGCAAATCGACGAAGCCATCAGCTCTGGCATCACCACGATGCTCGGCGGCGGCACTGGTCCCGCCCACGGCACCTTCGCGACAACCTGCACACCAGGAAAGTGGAACCTGCACCGCATGCTGGAAGCCGCCGAAGCGTTCCCGATGAACCTCGGCTTCCTCGGCAAGGGTAACTGCGGCACCGCCGCCCCGCTGCGCGAGCAAATCCTCGCCGGCGCCATCGGCCTCAAGCTCCACGAAGACTGGGGCACCACCCCGGCCGCCATCGACGTCTGCCTCGGCGTCGCCGATGAACTCGACGTCCAAGTCGCGATCCACACCGACACACTCAATGAGTCAGGTTTCGTCGACGACTCCATCCGCGCCTTCAAAGGGCGCACCATCCACACCTTTCACTCCGAGGGCGCTGGCGGCGGCCACGCGCCCGACATCATCCGCGTCTGCGGCGAGCCCAACGTCCTCCCTTCCTCCACGAATCCCACGCGCCCCTTTACCGTCAACACCATCGACGAGCATCTGGACATGCTCATGGTCTGCCACCACTTGGATTCCAAGATCCCTGAGGACGTCGCCTTCGCCGAGAGCCGCATCCGCCCCGAGACGATCGCCGCCGAGGACTGCCTCCACGATCTCGGCGCGATCTCGATGATGTCCTCCGACTCCCAGGCCATGGGCCGTATCGGCGAAGTCATTATCCGCACGTGGCAGACTGCGCACAAGATGAAGACGCAGTTCGGCCCGCTAGCGCCAAGGAGCACGGACTTCAGGGCACCGTCCGTAGCGCGGGAGTCTTCGAGGGGCGGGCTGAAGTCACGCCCGAGCTCAGATCATTCCGCGGCCGACAATTTTCGCGCCCTCCGCTACCTCGCGAAATACACGATCAACCCTGCGATCGCCCACGGTATCAGCCATATCGTCGGCTCGGTCTCCGTCGGTAAACTCGCCGACCTCGTTATCTTCAAACCCGCCTTGTTCGGCGTAAAACCCGAGACGGTGCTTAAAGGCGGCTTCATCGCCTGGGCCAATATGGGCGATCCCAACGCCTCAATCCCCACGCCGCAGCCCACCTTCTACCGCCCGCAATTCGGCGCCCACGGCAAAGCCCTTACGTCCACGAGTATCACCTTCGTCAGTGCAGCCTCGCTGAGAAAAGGTAACCTCGCTGACCTCGGTCTCGCCCGTCGCCTCGAGCCCGTGCAGCGCTGCCGCCAAGTCGGCAAACGCGACATGGTCTTCAACGACGCGCTCCCGAAAATCGAAGTCGATCCGGAGACCTACACGGTCAAAGCCGACGGCCGGATCCTCACCTGCGAACCCGCCAAAGTCCTCCCGATGGCGCAGCGGTATTTTCTATTCTGAGCGGGAACACCCGGCGCCCAGCGTCGAAACCTAAGCGGCGCCGTCACCCGCGTGCGATCATCGGCTCGCACGCATAAAGCGCAAAGAGCACGACTGCCACCACGTCGCACACCGCGGCCGGCGCAAGACCGCGAAACAGGGGTTTACCCCACTGGCCGAGGGTGAGCGCGATCAACACGAGTTTCTCAACGCCGACCATCGCCATCACCGGCCCGCGCAAAGCCGGCACCTCCGCCGCCCACATCATCAATCCGCCGCAGACCGCCGCCATCGCTCCCCAGTGCCGGGCAAAAAACCGGCCGGTCTCGTCACCGACCGGAAGCTTGAGCAACCGGTTGAGCGCAAACTCTGGGGCGAGCGTGACGATCCCCATACTCGCCGCCAGGAAACCAAAGACCCAAAGCAATGCGCGAATATGTTCGTGGATCATGACAAAGTCGAAACGGGCTTGCTGGAATCGACTTCGGACGGGTTCACCCCACGTCGCGCCGTCGTCAATTCTGCGAACGGTTTAAACGACGCGGTCAATTGCTGGGTCTGCTCGCGCGAAATCCGCAGCACGGCCACGGGTTCGATTGCCCGCACAGTCGCCGTCCGCTGGCGATTCTCCAATACAGCGATCTCGCCAAAATGTTCGCCCGGCCCGAGGACCGCGAGCCGCTGCTCTCCGGCCCTACCGTCATTCGCGAGGACTTCGACGGAGCCCGATTGAATGAGGTACATCACGCGACCCACGTCACCTTGGCGCACGATCGTCTGCCCAGTTTCGTAGAGCTCGCGCGTGACCCCCATGTGCGGAGCATCGCCACTCACGCTCGTCACGTCGCGACCAAAGAGAGGCACCGTGATCCAATCGAGGAGTGTGCGCACACGCTTGGACCACGTCGGCAGATAGGCCACCATGCACCCGCGCCAGGTCAACCACGCCAACCAGCCCTTGAGCGGCACGCCCCAAAGCTGCCCCACGGCCTCGCCGAAGCCCAACACGCAGCAATCACCCATGCCCGTAAACGCGTAGGGTCTGAGCGTCCTGCCCTGCAAGGTGCGCAGGATATTTCGCCCCAAGGTCGCGCCTCCCTGCATCGCATAGAGGGCGAGCGGGGGAGCCGTCTCCCCGTTCTTCATCGGCACCGCACCGCAATCGCCAGCCGACCACACATCCGCACGCCCTCCCACCCGCCCAAAGGCGTCGCACAGGAGGCGGCCATGCTTGTCGCGCTCAAACGGCATTTGGTCGAGGAGCGGATTCCGCGCCGCGCCCGTGCAGGAGATGATCGTCCGCGTCGCCAATCGTCGTCCGTCGGACAGGATCGCCTCCGACGGTGTGGCCGAGGCGAGCCGCTGCCCGAGTTCGATCGTGCAGCCGTTCTTGCGCAGCACAGTGGCGGCATACTCGGACAGCCGCGGGAAGCGCCGGCCGAGCTCGGGCAAGATCCGTTCGCCGGAATGGACGACGGTAATGTGCGTCTCCTCCCGGGTGAGTCCGGGGTATTCCGTTTTGAGGAGCGAGCGGAGGAATTCCGCCAACTCTGCTGCGACTTCGATGCCGGCGTAGTTGCCGCCTGCGATCACGAAATGCAACAGGCGCCGTCGCTCTACCGGATCGGGTTCGGCCTCGGCGAACTCCAGCATCGCGAGGAGATGATTCCGCACCCGGACGCAGTCGAAATAATCCTTCAGCCGCAGCGTGTGTTCGCCGACGCCGCGGTAGCGGGTGAGATCATCGACCGAGCCAAGATTCACGACGAGATGATCGTAACTCAGCGTGAGCGGTGCGCTGTCCAGCGCCCGGTGCAGGAGCACTTCCTTCTTCGCCACATCGATGCGTTCAATCCCCGCACAGATGAAACGGCCAGGTGCAAAAAGCCGGCGCGCAGGAGAGATGATCTGCCCGGCCTGAATCTTGCCGGTGAGCATCTCCGGCACGAGGCCGTGAAACGTGTGATAGTTGTGCTGGTCGACGACGATCAGTTCGACGTCTCCGCGCCGCACTGCGCTGCGCAATTGGCGCACCAACCAGATCGCGACATAACCTCCGCCAAGGACAAGGACGCGAGTGGGAGCAGGGGGAGATTTCATGCGGTGACGACACCCGCAGCCGGAGTGGCTGGGAGTGGGAATGGATTACGGCTACGATGGAGTGCGAGCACCGCGGCCCGGACATCGGGGTGGCGCAGGAGTATCGTGTGAAAGGTCTCCCGGTCGAGGGTGAGGAGCCGGGTGTCTTCGAGTGCGACCGCGGTCGCCGCCCGGGGCGCGGTTGAGAGCAGCACCCCTTCTCCGAAGCACGCTCCCGGGCCGAGGTTCGCGAGGGTCTCGCCCGCACGGCTCACGCGCACGGCACCTTTCTCAATCATGAAAAACAAATCGCCGGTCTGGCCCTCTGCCACGACGACTTCCTGCGCCTCATAGCGCTGCGGCACCAGGGCCGCCGCGAGATCGGCCAGCAGTTGATCGGTTGCTCCGTGCAAAAACGGAACCCGGCCAATCAATCGCCGGCCCAGCACCAGCAAATTACCATCGGTCAGGCGACGACGATGAGCCGCCTGCAAGTGATTCCGGACTGCGGGATATTTTTCCGTGAGGTAGGAAAATGAATCCCGCGTGAGTGACAGCAACACGGTTTCCCCTGCAGCCGTGACCGTGGCGCCGCGGGGTTCATCCGTGAGGAGAGCACCTTCGCCGACATAACCCCCGCGACCAAGTTCGGCGAGCAACTCACCGTCGCGCGTCACGCGGAGATTCCCCGAAGCTATCAAGTAGAACGTGTGGCCAGGGGCGCCTTCTTCGAAGACGACCTGGTCGGCCCGATAATTCTCGGTGACGAGGGTGGCGGCGAGGTCGGCGATGAGTTCCTCGCCGGCCTCGGCGAGGAAGAGTACGTGGGTGATCAGATCCCGTTTTACCCGCTCTCGAAGTGCATCGGTTCGGCGCGCACCGATGATGGCATTGACGGACCGACCGATCATATCGCCGCGGCTGCCCGAATACTCCGCGCGGAAGACTTCGTAATAAGCATAGCGCCACACGGGGCGCATATCCTTGTAGAAATGCTCAAAGTCGATTTCACCGCGACCGGACGCCATGCGCGCAAGATACCGCTCGGTCTCGACCTGCGGCAGGCCCCATTCGTGCAATAACAGATCCAGCTCCTTGCGCGTCAACACGCCATCACCGTCGAGATCAAGGTGACGGAAAACCAGCGCAGCCTGATCGCGTTCCGAGGCGGCACCCTCCGTCGCCACGGCCCGCAAGCCGTGGTTGCGCACCGCGCCAATCGTCCAGACGTCGCGCGCGAATCGCTGCGGGTCGACGTCTCCTTGCACGAGCAACCTCGATGCAAACTCGTCCAACGCCGTCACCGATAAGCCCCAAGGCGCGAGCGCACGGCGGAGTTCATCGCGGTTCAGCCGGCCATCGCCATCACGGTCGAGCAGGCGGAAAAACTCCAAGGCCCGCGCCGGTTCGTCCGGCCCAGCGGCGCGATCGGCCGCAAACCCGGAGGGAGCAACACTCTCGCGCGCACGTTCACGCACAAAATCCCAATAGGCCGCCGGCGAGCGCACAAACAATGCGCGGTAAAGCAGCACGTAGCTCCCGATCGACCCCACCAGTAGCATCAAACCCAGTGAACCGAACAGCGCCGGGATCATCGTCGCTCCGGCCGCCAGAATCGAAATTGTGTATTTCTGCGTCGTGAAGAGTTTCAGCAGGTCGAAAAGGTAATAATAGACTCGGCACCACACGTAGACGTTGAAGACGAGAAACGTGTTGATCGCCCACATCCGCGACTCGGGATGCGTTAGCAGCATCATGGCGCAAAATCCATGGGTCACGATGCAGAGGAGATAAGACGGCTCCATGATGGCCTTGCTTCCAAATACGATGCGGGTCTGGAACAGCGCCGTCGGCACATGAAACCCCAGTGCGGCGATCGCCATGACGCGAGCCGCCGTGGGGGCAAAACTGAAACACGCCATCAGCCCCGCCACCAGTTCGATGGTGCCCGAGACAATGTGCACCCGCAGAATCCATCGCCGCCAGGGCAGCATCAAAAACTTCGGATGTGCCGGGATCAGGTAATGATAGGCGATGACAATCACGTTGGCCAACGTGGACAGCACCACGAGCACCCACGTGTCTACTCCGACCGGCGTCTCGGGCCGGAGCGCGGCGTGGCGGAAAACCGGCACGCAGAGCAATCCCAGCACGCTATAAAGCACCAACCACCGCAACGGCCGCGCGCCGACGCTTTCAGCCGCCGACAGGGATGACTTGAGAATCATATCAGTGGACATAAAAATATCCGGTGGGGAGAGAGACGAGGGCAGCCAAATGCAGGACTGCTGGCTAAGTCAACCCCGCCCGAACATTCACGTGCGCCGTTCGCTGTCGAAACACCTGCCCTCCGCAAGAGACACGTTCGCCGAGACAAGGCCACGTACGCGCCCGATTCACTCGGATTAAAGGCCGCAAAAAACGCCCAACGTTGCCATTGAAACAGACGCCCCACTTTAGTGAACTCCGCGCCGATCCGGCCTCCACGTATTTACTCGTGCTTCATCTCGTCCAAGCTTCCATCGCTGCTCCCAACGTTTCCCTCCCCGAAATCGCTTTGCGTGTCGAACGCATGACGCTCGCGAAACGCCTCTGGCGCGGCATCGCCGCAGACGGCACCGAATTCGGCTTCGAACTCCACGCACCACTCAAACACGGCGACACGTTTTTCCAATCCGCCGCCGCCCGCTACACCGTCCAGCAACACCCCGAGTCCGTCATCGAAGTCGCCCTCGACGTCGCACCCTCTGCGGCCGCCGGTATCGGCTGGGCCATCGGCAATCTGCACCTCGAACTTCAATCCGAGCCCACGCGCCTCCTCGCGCCCGACGAACCCGCCGTGCGGCAATTACTCGATCGTCTGAAAATCTCGTTCACGCCGACGACCGCCATCTTTCGCCCCGGCCGTTTCTCTCGCGGCCAACAACCCACGCATGACCTCGGCCCCAGTCACAAACACTGACGCCGCCTGGCTCCTCGGCCTCCTCCAAGCCGGGGACTCCTTCTATCCGACCGGCAGCTACGCGCATTCCTTCGGCCTCGAGGGACTCGTGCAACAAGGCGTCGTAAGCGACCGCGCCACCCTCCGCGATTTTATCGTGCTCTCCGCGCTCCCCGCCCTCCGGCACACCGATCTCCCGCTCGCCGCCCACGCGTGGCGCGCTTTTGGCGAAGCCAACTGGCCGCGCATCGGCGAGCTCTGCGTGCTTTCATCCGCCCTCAAGACCGCCCGAGAAGCTCGCGCCGCCTCCGAAAACATCGGCCGCCAACGCGCCGAACTCATGGCGTCACTGCGCGCGCATCCCCTGGCCCAAGAATTTCTTCAACGCGCGTCCGCGGAAAACTGGCCGCACGCCTCCGCCGTTTCCGCCGCACTCGAGGGCCGCGTCCTCGGTGCCCCGCTCACCGCCGTGCTCGCGGGCATGGCCTACGCGACGCTTGCCTCGCTCCTTTCTGCAGCGATGAAAATGCTGCGCCTCGGCCAAAACGCCGCCCAGTACCTCCTCACTGAAGCCCTCGCCGCCACGCCCGCCATCATCACCGCTGCCGAGCAGACCGCCTTCGACGACATCGGCTGGTTCAACCCGTGGCTCGATATCGCCGCCGCCCGCCATGAGACCGCAAATTCTCGAATGTTCATTTCCTGAACCTCACCTTTTAAACACGGATTAAACAGATAACTACAGATCACGCTCCGATGTTCGCACGGGCTTTGTCCGTTCGATCCGCGTAATCCGTGGTCAAAACATCTTCTCTCATGTCTCCCACTCGCTCCCCCCGCATCGGCATCGGCGGACCCGTCGGCTCCGGCAAGACGATGCTCTGCCTCAAACTCTGCCAACGCCTCCGCGCGCGCTACTCGATGGCCGTCGTCACCAACGACATTTACTGCTCCGAGGACGCCCAGTTTCTCGTGCAACACAGCGCCCTGCCCGCCGCACGTATCAGCGGCGTGGAGACCGGCGGCTGCCCGCACACCGCCATCCGCGACGACACGACGATGAACGAGCAGGCGTGCCGCGCACTCGAAGCCATGTTCCCTGATCTCCAGCTCCTCCTCGTCGAGAGTGGCGGCGACAATCTCACCGCGACGTTTTCCCCCGAGCTCGTCGACGCCTTCATCTACGTGATCGACGTCGCCGAGGGCGACAAAATCCCGCGGAAGGGCGGCCCCGCGATTCGGTTGAGTGATCTGCTCATCATCAATAAGATCGACCTCGCTCCGCTCGTCGGGGCCGATCTCGGCGTGATGGACCGCGACGCGAAAATCCAACGCGGCGCGCGCCCGTTTCTGTTCTGCGACCTGAAACGCGAACACAACCTCGACGCCATTATCGCGTGGATCGAGCACGCGGTGCTGTTCGGAAAAAAGCCCCAGGCCAGCGCGGACGGCAGCACCGCGCCGCTCCGCCGCCATGCCTGAATTCTCGGGACACCTCTCGCTGCGGGCCGCGACCCGCACTCACAGTCGCACCATTCTGGCGGCGCAGTCCTTTCGCGCCCCCTACCATCTGAGTAAACCGTATTGGGATCCAGATACGCTCACCCTCCTCGCGCAGGTTGTAAACCCGACCGCCGGTATTTTGTCCGGTGACCAACTCGCGTCCGATATTTCGGTGGACGCCGGTGCCGCTTTACTCGTGACGACGCCCAGCGCGAGCCGCGTGTTCAAAATGAAGGATGGCACGGCCACGTGTCGTCAGCAGTTTCAGGTCGCCGCCGGGGCGTGGCTTGAAGTGATGCCCGAGCCTCTCGTGCCCCATCGTGGCTGCAGCTACCGGCAAACCACCACGATCGCAGTCGCCGCCGGAGGAGAGCTCTTTTTCGCCGATCTCCTGATGCCGGGCCGCGTCGCCCACGGCGAAGCGTGGGCCTGGCACCGCCTCTGTCTCGAAACTACCGTACGTCTCGCCGGCGAACTCATCTTGCGCGAACGATTCCATCATACCGGCGAGGATTTGCGCGCGCTCGCCGCCCTTGCGGGCTCGGGACCGGGTGCCTGTTTCGGCAACGCCGTGCTCATCGCCCCCGAGCGACCGACCGATGCTCAGTGGCGTGCGTCGCTGGATACGTTGCACGGCGACGGACTGTGGATCGGGGTGAGCGCCCTCCGCCGCGGCGGCTGGAGCATCAAATGGGCCGCGCGCGATGGAATCCGACTGCGTCAAGGACTCCGCGACGTGCGAAAAACCCTCGCTCGGTATTTCCCCCACCTCGCCTGCGATCCCCGAAAACTCTGAGCGATCAACGCCGGCGGCGCGTTTCGTCGGCGCTGACCCGCGCGCACTTAACCGCGGGCGCTGCGGACCGAGTCATTTTCCAAAGTCCCCAAGCGGCGGCGCCCACCACGCCAAAGCAACACAACGTCGCTCCCGGATTCGCCGCGAGGTGACGCAGATCCCAGGTCAGCTCGTGCCCTTCGTGCCCCGGATGGGCGCGGACCAGCACGGTAGTCGCGAGAAAAATAGCAGTGGAAGAAAAAGCGCGGCGAAGGGAGAGCGTATTCACGGGGCGCTAGAGAGCAGATCACGTTCCACTTCGCCACCCTGAAGAGTGCACCCCCCACTAAACTCCTTCCGGTCCTCAGCGTTGCACCAAAAAAAGAACCGCCCGCGGATAAGGCGGGCGGCTCGATGAAACAGGATTTTCGCAGCGCGATGCGAAAATTAATGGGGCGCGGAGCCCCACCACGCTTAGCGCTTCGAGAACTGGAAGCGGGCGCGAGCGCCGGGCTGGCCGGGCTTCTTGCGCTCTTTGGCGCGGGGATCGCGCTTGATGTGACCGGCCTTCTTCAGCGCCGGACGAAGCTCGGCGTTCATCTTCTGGAGGGCACGCGCAATGCCGTGAGCGACTGCACCGGCTTGGCCGGCGACACCACCGCCAGCGACGTTGACCGTCACGTCGATCTTCTCGCGCAGGTCAACCGTGAGGAGCGGGGCGTACGCCTGCTTGGAGAAATTCTCGTGGGAGAAGTAGCTGTCAAAGGTGCGACCATTGACGGTCAGCTTGCCGGTGCCTTCGGTCAGGCGCACGCGGGCAGTCGAAGTTTTGCGACGGCCGGTGCCGAGGAAAATAGTGGCGGGGGCGGTGGTGGTCATGTTCTAGGCGGGAAAATTAAACGGCGATCTTGACCGGATTGTTAGCCTCGTGCGTGTGCTTCGGGCCAGCGAAAACGCGGAGCTTGGTCAGCATCTTGGCGGCGATCCGATTTTTCGGGAGCATGCCTTTGACCGCGTGCTCGATGATGAACTCGGGGTTGCGGACGCGCTGCTCGGAGAGCTTGCGGTAGCTCTCGCCACCGACGAAGCCGGAGAAGAACATATACTCGTTCTGCACTTCCTTCTTACCGGTGACGGCAATCTTCTCGGCATTGATGATCACCACGAAATCGCCGTTGTCGACGGAAGGGGTGTAGGCAGCCTTGTGACGACCACGGATGATGTTGGCAGCTTTTACGGCGAGACGACCGAGCACGACACCGTCAGCATCGATTAGATGCCACTTGGGCTGCACTGTCTCATTCTTGGCGAGGAACGTTTTCATGAGAAAAGAGGCCTAAAGGTGAGGTTTAAGAATGCACTGTCAACCCCTGTTTTGGGTTGTGAATAACTCGTTCGAGCGCGGGTTGAGCAAGCGGCGAGGGCTGCGAACGCCACCATCACGCTTGTTTTCAATCTCCTTTGTGCAAGGGTCAAAGGATGTCTCCTGCGTATCGTTTTCCCCTGCTAGCGGCCGGTATTTTTGGGGCCGTTGGCGTCGGCTTGGGCGCGTTCGGTGCCCATGCACTCCGCGGCACCCTGACGGAACTGGGCACCCGCGATCGCTGGGAGACGGCGGTATTTTATCAACTCGCGCACGCCGTCGCCTTGCTCGGGATCTCGTCCGGTCTGCGCTCGGCTGAGGGAGCGAGCGTAAATCGGCTCACGTGGGCCGCGCGTTGCTGGCTGGGAGGCATTACGTTCTTCTCGGGGTCTCTCTATGTGACGTCGCTCAACGCGCACGCGCCGCTTTGGTTCAAAATCACGGTACCCCCGCTGGGCGGCTCGCTGTTGGTGCTCGGCTGGCTATTCGCCGCTGCCGCCGCACTGAAGAAAGCAGCATGACCGCACGACCCGAACTCCACTTTCCGGCCGATCTGCGCGCGATGCTCGACGCGGTCCGGCGCGTTGGCCGGCCGAGGCTCGTCGGCGGCGGCGTGCGCGATTGGTTGCTGGGACTCACGCCGAAAGACTTCGATGTCGAAGTGGGCGGGGTTGATTTCGAGACCCTGCATCGCGCGCTCGCGCGATTTGGCGCGACCGATGTCGTGGGGCGCAGTTTTGGCGTGATCAAAGTTCGCAGTCGCGAAACGGGCGAAGACTACGATTTCTCCCTGCCACGCCGCGAATCCAAGACCGGCGCCGGCCACCGGGGCTTTGCCATCGCACCCGATCCGGCACTCAGCGATGCGGATGCGGCGGCGCGGCGCGATTTCACGGTCAACGCGATCGCGTGCGATCCCTTCACCCGCGAAATCATCGACCCCCACAGCGGACAGCGAGATCTGGAAGCTCGCGTGCTCCGACACACCAGCGCGGCCTTTACCGAGGATCCGTTGCGCGTGCTCCGAGGGATGCAGCTCGCCGGGCGCTTCGACTTCACCCTCGCTCCGGAGACCGCCGCACTGGGCCGAACCATCGCTGACACGTTTTCCGAACTGCCGCTAGAACGGGTGTGGGGTGAATGGGAAAAATGGGCGGCCAAGTCCGTCGCGCCGAGTCGCGGCCTCACTGTACTGGAAGAAAGCGGCTGGCTCCGCCACTTCCCGGAGCTCGCCGCGCTGCGCGGCACACCGCAAGAGCCCGCCTGGCACCCGGAGGGCGACGTCTTCACCCACACGCAACACTGTCTCGATGCGCTGGTGGCGCTGCCGACGTGGCCTGACGCCAACCTGGGGCGACGCCGGCGGTTAATGTTCGCCGTGCTCGCCCACGATTTCGGAAAGCCCAGCACGACCCGCCGTGAGGAAAAGCAGGGCGCGCTCCGGTGGACGAGCACCGGACACGAGGCGGCAGGTGGCCCGCTTACCCAAACGTTTCTCTGGCGCATCGGTGCCCTGCGCGAACTCGACGCGCCCGTCACCGCCCTCGTCGTCAATCACCTCGCCCACCATCACGGCCAAGCGACGTTTTCCGATGCGAGCGTCCGCCGTCTCGCGCGTCGGCTCGCCCCGGCGACGATCACCGAACTCGCCGCCGTCATGCGCGCCGATTCCAACGGCCGGCCCCCGCTCGCCTCGCCCGAAACCCACCTCCGTATCAACGCTCTGGAGACGACGGCCCGCGCCCTCGAGTTCGCGAACCTTGCCCCCAAACCCTTCGTGTTCGGCCGTCACCTCATCGCCCTCGGGATCGCACCCGGGCCCGATTTCACACGCGTGCTCGACGCCGCCTTCGAGGCGCAGCTCGACGGAGCCTTTGCCGACGAAACGGCCGGCATCGCGTGGCTGCGCCAGCATCTCCACCTCCACTGAAGTCCACCCGCAAGCCCGTCATCTAGTCACTGACAACCGCGCCCCGATGGTTCGGTTGAGGACTTCCGAACCACAGCCGCGCGCGAGGGAGCTAACCGACTTCCTGGGCCAACCAAAGCGCCACCGGCCCCACGGAGAGTTTGCCATCGGTGAGCACTTTCGCCCGCAGCCCGCCCCGGCCCATCAGCCAATCCTCCGCGCCCGGCGCGACCACGGCATTCATCCAATGGCACGGCCGAGCCTCGCCCGTGCCCTCAAATTCGACTCCCCCCAACGT